>NZ_SMTB01000019.1:0-33843 GCF_006864105.1 Acinetobacter sp. RF14B
CCGGTGGCCGTAAACGCCGCGTCCTGCTGGCACGTGCCCTGCTAACGCAGCCAGATGTATTGTTACTCGACGAACCAACCAACCATCTGGATGTCGAGAGTATTGAATGGCTGGAAAAATTCTTGCTGGAGCAGAATAACCTGACCTTGCTGTTTATTTCACATGACCGGGCTTTTGTCGATAGCATTGCGACCCGTATTGTCGAGCTTGACCGCGGTATTTTGCGCAGCTATGAAGGCAACTATTCGCGCTATCTGGATCTAAAAGCCCAGCAATTGGAAGCTGAAGAAAAGCAAAATGCACTGTTCGAGAAAAAGCTGGCTGAAGAGGAAGCCTGGATTCGCCAGGGTATTAAAGCACGCCGTACTCGCAATGAAGGTCGTGTCCGTGCCTTAAAAGCCCTACGGGAAGAATCCAAAGCCCGTCGCTTCCAGCAAGGCAAAGCCAGCATGTCGACTCAGGAAGCGCAACGCTCAGGTAAAGTGGTGTTTGAAATTGAACATCTCAGCGTAAAATTTGGTGACAATGCCCCAATTATTAATGATTTCTCAGCACTGGTGATGCGTGGCGACCGGATTGGCCTGGTGGGCGATAACGGTGTCGGAAAAACCACCCTGATCAAAGCCATTTTGGGTCAGCTGGAACATGGAGGTACAGTAAAAACCGGCACTCAGCTAGAAATTGCCTATTTTGACCAGTTAAGAAATGTGCTGGATCTGGAAAAATCAGTCAAAGACAACGTCTCTGAAGGTTCAGACCATGTCGATGTCAATGGTAATCGCCGTCATATCTACAGTTATCTGCAAGACTTCCTGTTCTCGCCGGAACGTGCCCGCACCCCGGTAAAAGCCCTGTCTGGTGGTGAGCGTAACCGTATTCTGCTGGCCAAACTGTTGTTAAAACCATCCAACCTGATCGTGATGGACGAACCCACCAACGACCTGGATATGGTGACGCTGGAACTTCTGGAAGAAATGCTGGCCGAATACAAAGGAACCTTGCTGCTGATTTCGCATGACCGTGCCTTTATGGACAACGTGGTGACCTCGACCTGGGTCTTTGACGGAAAAGGCAATATTGATGAGTATATCGGCGGCTATCAGGATTATCTGGAACAGCGTCCGGATCAAACCGTGGTTGACCAGAAAATGGCAGTGAAAAAAGCCCAGGCGAAGGCAGAAGCCGCAGCAGCACCGGCGCCCTCTGTAGCGAAGAAAAAACTCAGCTACAAAGATCAGCGTGAACTAGAAATGTTGCCGGCTGAAATTGAAGCGCTGGAAAAAGAGCAAGCTGAGCTTTCTGAAAAACTGGCCGATGGCTCCTGGTTTGTCACCGACGCAGCAGCTGCAACCCAAGCCTCTGCACGTCTCGGCGCAATTGACGAGATCTTGCTGGAAAAAATGGAACGTTGGGATGAACTAGAAAATATGACCAAGGGTTAATTCTCCTCACAATCCACAACTAAGCATCTGTATTCGTACAGATGCTTTTTTATTGATGCACTTTTTATTTCAAAAAGCGCTTCTGCTACACTGCAAACAATTTAGCTTCCAACATCGCATTATGAGTCAAAAGCCCCAGTACCAGCCCGGTGAATTTCAATGGTCATTTTTACTGCCTCAATACTGGACCATCTGGATTGGCATTGTTTTTCTGATGATATTGGCCATTTTACCGTGGGCCATTCAGCATCGTGTGGCCACTTTTCTGGGCGGGCTGGCGTTTAACAGATTAAAATCGCGCCGTGAAACCACGGTTCGTAATCTGGAAGTGTGTTTTCCTGAATGGACACCTGAACAGATCCAAGAACATGCACGTCAGGTTTTTGTTGACCAAATGATTGGGGTATTTGAAACCCTGAATGCCTGGTACTGTCCGAAATGGTTTGAGGGCCGGGTGTCTATTCAAGGCCTGGAACATATCCAAAATGCCCAGGCAGAAGGCAAAGGGGTCTTGCTCTTAGGTACCCACTCGACTTTACTGGATGCTGGTGGCTATCTGTGTGCTCAATATTTTGAACCAGATGTGGTCTATCGTCCCCAAAACAATCCTTTGCTCGATATGCTGATTTATCGTTGCCGGGCCACCATTTATGCCCACCAGATTGACCATGATGACATGCGCGGCTTAATCCGTAATCTTAAAAATGGCCATGCTATCTGGTATAGTCCAGATCAGGATTTTGGCTTGAAACAAGGCGTCATGGCACCATTTTTTGGCACTCCCGCGGCAACAGTTACCGCCCACCGGCGCTTACTCAAAATCGCCAAAGCCGTCCCTATTCCCTTATATTTTTATCGCAGTGGCGACATTAAAGATCCGCATTACCATGTCCTGATTGAACCGGTGGTCGCTAATCTGCCCAGTGAAAATGAAGTCGATGATGCTACCCGTGTCAATCAGATTATTGAAAAGCAGCTGAGAATTGCTCCCACTCAATATATGTGGTTTCACCGTCGTTTTAAGACCCGCCCGGAAGGCTACGAATCTATTTACTAAATTCCCGATCAAATACAAATACAAAGACATTGGCATCGCAACTGCCATTTTCGTGTTTTCCCAGGTTTAGATTTGCTCTAAAAATTATTTTAATTTTCAATTGAATATAAAAGAAAAATATTTAACCCGGGTTTTACATCCTGTAAAACCCGGGTTAATGAGGTTGTGCTTTCACATGTTGGTTTTTTTGTTTTTTGATTTCCCTTTCCGCATCATCTCCATAATGATTTCATTCAGCTTCGTCTTCCTTATGAGAATATCCTTTCTCGACTCCCTGTGCTGATGAGTCCAGAATACGAGATTCCTCCCTAGCTGCCTATTCGCAAGAAGCGTCAACTGCTGTAAGCCATATCCTACACTTTTCCCATAAAACTAGGGATATTTAGCTCCCTCTTTATAAGCCACCGCCACCTCATCAGTGACAGGTTTTTCTTCTTTTTCAGCTTTTTCAATGCCTTCCGTAATTGCTTCATGTGCTTCCTGCTCATCCTCATCGGTTTGCTCCAGCTCTTCCTGTAAATGCTCAAATATCCGTCCCGTTTGTAAAACCAGATAAATCGGAAAGTGGTCTGAGCCTACATGGGCTAAACGCTCCATATGCACCAAAGCAAAATCGCGACTATGAAACACATGATCAAGTGACCAGCGTAATAAGGGATAATCCGCATGGAAAGTATTGATATAATGCCGCCCGACACGCGGATCAAGTAAGCCACTGATACGCTGGAATAAACGTGTGGTTCTGGACCACGCTACATCATTCAGGTCACCCATGACTATACAGCTTTCATCCAGATCCTTGATCTGGTCCCCGACCATTAATAATTCCGCATCGCGTAAAGTGGAATCCTTGGCTTCAGTCGGGCTGGGCGGCTTGGGATGCAAACAGTACAGCTGCACGGTCTGACCAGAATGCAAAGTCGCTGTTGTGTGAATTGAAGGAATATCATCGCTCAGAATAAATTTGACCTCAGTATTACTGAGCTTGAGCTTGCTATATAGATGCATGCCGTACAGATTATCCAACGGCACAGGCACCCGATAAGGATAATCCTGCTCAATTATAGCGAGTGCATCTTGCCAGGCCTGATCCGTTTCCAAAGTTAATACCAGATCCGGTTGCAAAGTCTGAATTTTTTCAATGAGCAGATGATATTTGGTGTTGGTGGTCAGTACATTGGAAACGATCAGGGAAATCTGGCGCTGGGGATCCAACTGATCCTGTCTGACCTGTTTCACCTGCTTTTTCCAGACAAAGGTATAAGGCAGTACCATTTTTAGCTGATAGGCCAAGGCTGCAATCAATCCGACAAAAATAAGCTGGCTCGCCCAACTCCAGGGATGATCGACCGCTAAAAACAGAATAAAAGCAATGAAGCCCAAGACCAGAATTTGCAGGCGTGGAAAGTCTGCGCCACGTATCCACCACTCATCTCGTGGAATAAGTGACCAGAAACTGAGCCAAATAACGACAATAGCGACACTCTGGATAATCCACATCATAAAAATTTACTCTGTACTAAGTTATTATTTTTTCTTAAAGAAAACTGACTTTATCAGTTTTGTATGTATCATAAAGCAGATATTTTTCTCAAGAATATTGATGTTTTGATTGTGTAGCTATTGCAGTTGAATCCCGTTTTGATACACTCGAACATCTTCTGAATTTTTTAACGCACCGAGGCAAAGTGACATGAAAGTAGGTCTGGTCGGTTGGCGCGGGATGGTCGGTTCCGTCCTTATGCAACGTATGGTTGATGAGAATGATTTTGCTCATTTTGAGCCATTCTATTTCTCCACCAGTAATGCAGGTGGTGAAGCACCTGCATTTGGCGGTAAAACTGCCCCAGCACTTATGGATGCAACAGACATTAACAGTCTGAAGCAGATGGATGTCATTATTACCTGTCAGGGTGGCGACTACACCTCTGAGGTTTTCCCGAAACTGAAAGCCGAAGGCTGGAACGGTTACTGGATTGATGCAGCATCTACCTTACGTATGGCAGATGAAGCCATCATCGTGCTTGATCCTGTCAATATGAATGTCATCAAAGACGGTCTAGTCAAGGGCACGAAAGTATTTGTGGGTGGTAACTGTACTGTTTCCCTGATGCTGATGGGCATAGGCGGTCTGTTCCAGAACAATCTGGTGGAATGGGCAACCTCAATGACCTATCAGGCTGCATCTGGTGCAGGCGCGCAGAATATGCGTGAACTGATCACCGGCATGGGTTATTTATACAATAATACCAAAGAGTTGCTGGATGACCCACGCTCACCAATTCTGGATATTGATTCTAAAATCGCAGAATTGCAACGTGGTGAAGGCTTCCCGTCTGCTAACTTCGGTGTGCCCCTGGCGGGCTCCCTGATTCCATATATCGACAAACAGTTGGAAAGCGGTCAGTCGAAAGAGGAATGGAAAGGCCAGGTAGAAACTAACAAGATTCTGGCTAACCAGCAAATTGTTCCGATTGATGGCCACTGTGTTCGTATCGGTGCTATGCGCTGTCACTCCCAGGCATTGACGATCAAGCTGAAAAAAGATGTGCCATTAAACGAAGTGGAAGACATCATCCGTCAATCAAATGACTGGGCGAAAGTTGTGCCAAATACACGTGAAGCATCAATGAGCGACCTTACCCCTGTGGCTGTCACTGGTACCTTGAGTGTTCCGGTTGGCCGTCTGCGCAAGCTAAACATGGGCAAAGAATATCTTGGCGCGTTCACTGTAGGTGACCAATTGCTGTGGGGTGCTGCTGAGCCTTTACGTCGTATGTTGCGTATTCTGCTTGACTATAAAAATGCTTAATCGCATTTAAGTCATAAATTCTAAAAGCCGGTCTTTATTGATCGGCTTTTTTGTGTAAGTATTATGTAAACATTTTACAAAAAACAAACATCCCGTTAATCTATGATTTTTCGCTATGCGATAATGACTGAGCTCACGATTAAGATGACTGTATATAACAAATTAAAACTTGCCATTTTAGCCATTATTGCTTCACAGACCAGTTATGCGATTAATGTGGATCCCGTACAAGTCCAGTCCGCACCTGGGGAGCTGCTGTATGCAGAAATGACCTTCCGACAATCTGATATCAACACCCCGCTTGAAGTCAGTCTGGCTACACCAGAAGATCTGATCGCCATGGGCGCTGTACATCAGCCACCGGGTCATCTGAATTTCTTTACTCGCCGTAATAGCAACGGAACCGGGGTCATTACCATCACCTCATCACGTCCGGTGACCGATCGTGAGCTGAATATTATTGTCAAGATCAAGGAAGGAAATGCAGCTCGTTTGCAGCATATCCGAACCTCGCTGCAGACCAAAACAGATTTATTGCAAGCCAGCCTGAAACAAAATGAGCATACGCTGTCCCCGGTTGTAGTCGCCAGCGAAAAAGATATTGCCTTGAACCTGCCGGTGAGTACCCAGCATCATCCTGCGCCGCAAAGAGCCCAAACAGCTCCTCCTGCAGAAAAATCTCTGGTAGTACAATCAACGACACCTCCACCTCTATCGAGCAGCTCGATTCCCAAAGCAATTACAATGCCTCATTCGGTTCAGCCTGAGCAGACAGTCACTGCTGAGGCGCAGAAGGTCGCAACTCAACCTGTAGTGGATTCTGATGGCCGAGCTACTCCAGCACAGGCTTTAGCACAAACAGATACTACCCAATCTCAGGTATCACTAGACCCGCTGGTCCAGAAATATCAAAAAGAGTTGGCGCAAAAACAGGCACAGGTAGCACCTACTCAAGCCAAAGCCTTGCCTAAAACAACAGCCCCTCAGGCTGCCAGCTATGTGGTGCAATCCAATGAATCGCTCTGGAGCATTGCCTCACGAATTGCTCAGGAGCAGCAACGTCCTGTACATGAAATCATGCAACAAGTGAAAGAGCGTAATGACCATGCCTTTATCGGTGGCAATGTGAATCGCCTGCGTAAAGGTGCAGCCTTGAATCTGGATGGTATTGGCACAGTGTCGGCAGTGAAAGTGGCAAAGCACAAGCAGGTTGAGGCTCCTACACGCCCTGCTGCGAAAACCAAATACCGTCTGAATGAGGCAGAAATGAGCTTGGTGGCTGAGAACCAGAACAATTCCAGCCATGTTTCTGCAAATCAGAACACAGAACAACAGCAAACTTCAAAAGAGTTGTCATTAAAAGTTATGACAGCCCGAGAAAAAACCGTTAAATTACAGAGAAACGTAACTGAATTAGAATTGGCTCTCAATCAGAAGGATCACAAAATTCAATTATTAAATGCCCGTCTTGCTCAACTGCAACAACAGCTGAAAGCACAACAGGTAGATAAGAAGCCAACTCATTAAAAAGTTATACATGAAGATTTATTTGGAATAGGCGAACACCAACGTTCTTCTATTCTTTAAGGGGTAACAACATGCTGATTTATGTGATTCCATTAGTAATATTGATCATTGTTTTGCTGGTTTTCAAAAAACGGCAAGATGCTCAGGCAGTAGATCAGGCAAAAACCAAAACGGTGAAGGCAAAGAAGCCAGCTACAGCTTCTAAAGTTACCCCGCAAAAAACCAAGGTGGTAGAGCCAGTAACCGCGAAAAAGACGGTTACACCGCTCTCTGACGATACCCGTAAAAAGATTGAAACCCTGATTCAGGAACGGAATTTCTTTTCAGCTGAAGCTAATATTAATCAGGCTTTAAATCGGGATAACTCTCAACATGAACTGTATTTACTGTTGCTTGATATTCATATCTTGCAAAAAGATGAATTTGCGATCTCTCAACTGATTAACCATATTCGCTCTTTAGAGCTGGATGATATTTTAACCCAAGCTGAAGCTAAGCAAAGTGAATATGCAAAAGCAGCAAATGCTGTTCAAGAAACTATTGATTTTCAAAGCGTACAGCCACAAACTGTGACAGCACAGGATAATGCAGCGGCTCAAAGTGCCTTTGATAGTCTGGTTGCTCCAACACCCTCTAATGAGCAGGCATTTGAACAGTTACAGCAGGAATTACAGCCAGGTAAACCGGCCGTCGCTCCTGAACCTGTACCCGACATCCAACCTCTGGAATTTAACTTTGAACCTGCTATTGCTGCGGCTAAAACCCTGCCAGTAGAAGACACATCTGCACCAGCAGCCAATAGCTTAGATTTTAACTTTCAAGATGCGGCTCCAGTTGAAGATATTAAGAGCACACCAGAAGCAGCAAGCGAACCAGCACCCGGTCTGGACTTTAAATTGGAGCTTGAACCTGCGGCAAATGTAGAGCCGACAGTGGTTACGCCATCGAATGAAGAGATTCAACCTTTAGATTTCTCTTTCTCATTGGATACACCTGCGACAGAAGCTGAAAAAACCACTGAACCGCAGGTTGAATTTGACCTGTCAAATCTGACGACTCCTGTTGCAAGCGAAGTACCTGCGGAAACCTCTGGGCTGGACTTTAAATTCGATAACCCTGAACCTGAAAAGCCAGTACCGGCTGCGACAGTAGTTAATTTTGAAATTCCTGCTCCTCCTGCTCCAGTAGCAACAGATCAAGGTGATCCACTGGTACAATCGTTTCCGGAATTAAGTGAGGTGAATGAAGCCGAGTTGAACCTCGAACTTGCCGAACAATATATTCAATTAGGCGCTTATGCAGCCGCACGTGAAGTCATTGCAGAATCTGAAAATGAATACAGTCCTGAACAGCAGCAGCAGGCTGAGCAGTTACTGAATAGAATCGCTTCTTAAAATATTTCGATTTACACTAAAGCAGTCAGATTTGGCTGCTTTTTTTATGATGAAAAATAATATTGCATTAATTTATATGGGCGGTACTTTCGGATGTGTGGGCGATCCGCTTGCTCCCATGTCGGCTGAGCTTTTCCTGCCTAAGCTTGAGCATCTACTGCATCAGGACTATGCCGTACAATGCTATCGTGCACCCGTCATTAAAGACAGTAGTGCCTGTACAGCCGCAGACTGGCTGCAACTGGTACAGTTCATTCAAGAGCTGCAATTACAGGAAATCCGGTATTTTATCATCATTCATGGCACAGACACGCTCAGTTATGCCAGTGCTGTGCTGGCCCATTGTCTGGCCCAGTCCGCGCATGTGATATTGACCGGCAGCCAGTATCCCCTGCTCAATGTTCAGGGAGATGCGATCCGCGAATTTAGTGATGCTTTAGACAACCTGAGATTTGCCTTAGAGTCAGTGCTTCAGTCCCCCCCGGGAGTTTATCTGGCCTTTCACCAACAACTGCTGCACGCGCAAACGGCATTCAAGCAACATACCACCGAACTGAATGCGTTTGCCGGCTTAAAGTCGCATATCCCCCTTCAGCCTTCACAGCAAGTGTATCGGGTTACCCTTCAGGATATTGAAAAAGCTGTCGGCTTTAACTGCATGAGCATCATGATGCAGCCGATTGATTTAAGTCAGCAGTTAGCTAATCTGCATAACCTTCTGCAACGGCCTCCGCATTTTCTGTTTCTGCAGGGCTTTGGAACAGGCAACCTGGCCATAAACCAGGCTCTGGTGGTGCTTATTGATCAACTTTATGCACAAGGCTGTATTTCGGTACTCACCACCCAGGTCCCATTTGGCGCAACCGACCAGCGCTATGCCATTGCCGAATGGGTTCATGAATGCCAGATTTTACTCAATGACAGTTATGGACATGCCGATCTGTATGCAAAAGCCCTGAAAATGTATTTACAATACGAGACTGTAGAACAATGGCATCGCCATTGGTACGATTAGTCAGGGTTTGAGGTCTATATGCAACGTTTTGCAGTCGGGATTGAGTTTTCTGGAGCCAACTATCGGGGGTGGCAAACGCAGCAGCCGGGCGTAGCTAGTGTGCAGGAAACTATTGAAAAAGTACTCTCGAAAGTCGCCAATGAACCTGTCACTTTGCATGGTGCGGGTCGCACAGATGCCGGAGTACATGCCACAAATCTGGTTGCGCATTTTGATAGCTGTGCAATACGCTCTCTTCATGGCTGGCTACGTGGCTGTAACAGCCAGCTTCCAAAAGATATTTCGATCCAGTGGATCAAAGAAATGGATCAAAATTTTCATGCGCGCTTTAAGGCCCAAGCCCGCCGTTATCGTTATATTGTCTACAATCATCCCGTACGTCCCGCCTTGCTGCATAAGCAGGTGACCCATATTTACGATGCGCTGGATGTAGACAAGATGGTACAGGCTGCAACGAAGTTTGAAGGCACGCATAATTTTGAAAGCTTTCGTGCCGCCGCCTGTCAATCCAGGCAGCCAGTCCGCCATGTCAGTCATTGCCGTCTGATCCGGCATGGTCTTTATCTGGTCCTTGATATTCAGGCCGATGGCTTCCTGCACCATATGGTGCGTAATATCATGGGCTGTTTACTGGAAATTGGTCAGGGCATGTATGATATTGACCATATTGATAGCATTTTCGCAGCTGAAGACCGTAAAGCTGCTGGGATTACCGCTGCCCCGGACGGTCTATACTTTATCCAGGCTGAATATCCGCAACAATTTGATTTGCCCCAGGTTTCTTTAGGGCCGCATTGGCTTAACCTGCCAGAATAATCTTAAAAATTTTGACCTTCCCTAATCCTTCCTATCAGCAACTGCATGCCGACCAAAATAAAGGAATAAAAATTCCTCATGTTAGGAGGGACTTAGGGAGGTAACTTAACGCTGTTTGCGCTTGCGATATTCTACTGGGGTCTCATTGGTCCAGCGTTTAAAAGCCCGATAGAATGTACTCGGCTCTGAAAATCCGGTCAGATAGACAATCCGTTCAACACTCTCATTAGTGCCAGCGAGCAAACGTTTGGCTAGACGACAGCGATAATCTGAAAGAATCTGCTGAAAGCTGGTATTGGCTTCACTGAGCTGGGTTCGCAAACGGCGTGGCGTAATATTCAGCTGTGCTGCCACGGTTTCCAAAGTGGTTTCGCCACTTTCCAAGGTAGAGCCAATCGCACGGCGTACTTCTCCCACCAGATCATAGCGTGCCAGTTCCTGCAACTTTTCAATTGCTAACTGCTCATGCAACTGTAACAGTTCCGGTTCTGCCTGCCACAGTGGATAATCGAGAATACTGGGATCAAAATATAATCGGGTTTCTTTTTGTCCTAGGCTGACCGGACATTCATAAACACGGAAATATTCATCATCGGTTGCTCCTCTGGAAAAGTTAAAGTCGATATAAATCGGTTCAAAGCGTCCTTCTGTAATAAATTTAAAGAAGCGCAGCACGCCTGACATCGCACATTCGGTAAAATGCCGGTTAACCAGACTTTCTGGAAAACGCTGTTCTCCATTACTCAGATAGCAGCGATCATCCTCAATGACCAGTTTAGCATCAAAGGCATCACTGATCAGACGCTGATAGGCCAGTGCCCGCTTAAGCCCTTCGCCAAAGTTTTCAGAAGAGATAAACAGATGTTCAATCACTTGCCCTCGATAAAGCGGTAAATGCTCCCCCAGATGTAAGCCGATATCTGGATCCTTACTGACTTCTTCTGCGGCAACCCAGAAGGCATACTGAGCACTTAATGGAGTACGATCATTGGCCTCCACCTGATTTAAAGCCACTCCGGCTTTGCTCAGAAGCTCTTCTGTAGGTAACCCTGCACGACGAATTGCCTGATAACCTAAACGCAATACGACGGATGCATCCGTTAGCTGACTCACTCAAAAACCTTCCTTGTATGTACTTCATTTATACTTAAAAAGATTAAAATTAGATTAACTGCGATTGACCAAACTGACAACACAAACTCGCATTTTTTTAGTTAAAACTTTTGTACACCGCTTTGCTTGTTTTACTGACAGATGATCAGTCTACCGCCCGTTTCATCTTGCTTTTCGCAAAAAAATTGCCTATAATTTGCGCCTTTCCAATTTATTCATTCAGGTAGGCTATGGCCAATAAAGAGGAACTCATCGAGTTCGAAGGCGTTGTCACCGAGACGCTTCCTAATACTATGTTCCGTGTACGTTTAGAGAACGGTCACGAAGTGATTGCCCACATTTCAGGTAAAATGCGTAAACACTATATTCGTATTTTGACTGGCGATAGTGTGAAGGTAGAAATGACTCCTTATGATTTGACTAAGGGTCGTATCACTTATCGTGCACGCTAAGTTTGAGCGGAAGCAAAAAGCCACTTTTTAGTGGCTTTTTTTGTCCCTGATGACTTTTTTATACCCGATATATCTGAAAAATTTTGCCGAATCTGTAGAGCACTTCACTATTTTCTATTAAATCATCATCAACTTAAAAACTATAAAACCAATAGTTGGCCCTGATTGCTCTAAAGCCAGCTCAGCATTTGCCTAAACGCCAGATGATGCAATTGGCCGTCTGCCAAATTACAACAATACCGCTTCCCAACTTTACTATAATTTTCATATCGCCCTGATGGGAGTGAAATTATGTTATTTGCTTATCCAAAGGCAGCCAGCTCGCTTGGCTTATTCACTGCTCTGCTATTCTCCTTGAGCGCCTGCACTTCTCCTCTCAGCAGCTCTCAAATAGATCGGGAAGCTTATCTACAGAGCCTTATTGGGCAAAGTAGCGAGCAGATTGACCAGAATCTGGACTTGAAGCGTTTAGGCTATCAGCAGATCAGCGGGCCGCATCTGAGCGGGCAACAACTCAGCTATATTGTACAGCGTCCCCTCACTATTCCTTTACCCATTGCCCAGTTTCCAGCAGCAGGCACAGGCGCTGTCCCAATACCGACCAATATCAGCCCTGTGACTGGTTATGATGTCAATCTGCAATGCAAGATCAGCTTTCTGCTTAAAAACAATATTGCCACTGCAGTTCGTACTACTGGCCGCACCTGCTGACAGGTTAAATCTGAGTACATAAAAAACGCAGCTCAAGCTGCGTTTTTTCACCCTATCTGATTTAGTTCAAGGCAGCGACGACAGCCTGGCCCATTTCCACTGTACCCACTTTCTGCATGCCTTCAGACATGATATCAGTCGTACGCAGACCTTGATCCAGTACATTACCAACTGCATCTTCAATGGCTTTTGCCGCCTCTTCTGCACGGAAGGTGTACCGTAGCATCATCGCCACAGACAGAATAGTCGCTAAGGGGTTAGCAATATTCTGACCCGCAATATCAGGCGCCGAACCATGACAAGGCTCATACATGCCTTTGCCGTTTTCATCCAAGGATGCCGATGGCAACATACCGATTGAACCGGTCAGCATCGCGGCTTCATCAGACAGGATGTCACCAAACAGGTTCCCGGTCACGATCACATCAAACTGTTTTGGCGCACGTACCAGTTGCATGGCGGCATTATCGACATACATATGTGAAAGGTTGATATTTGGATAGTGTTCTTCTTTCAATGCCGTGACAGTTTGCTTCCAAAGCTCGGTGACTTCCAGCACGTTGGCTTTATCTACCGAACACACTTTACCGCCACGTAAACTGGCCATTTCAAATGCAACTTTGGCAATACGCTTGATTTCAGATTCTGAATAGACATCAGTGTTATAACCCTGCTTCTCGCCATTTTCCAATTCACGGATACCACGTGGCTGACCGAAGTAAATACCACCTGTTAATTCGCGTACGATCAGAATATCCAGACCTGCCACAATCTCAGGCTTTAAACTTGAAGCATCAGCCAGTTGCGGATAAAGAATCGCTGGACGCAGGTTGGCAAATAAATTCAGTTCACTGCGTAATTTTAACAGGCCACGTTCAGGACGGATCGAGCGTTCAATGTTATCCCATTGAGGACCACCCACTGCACCCAGCAAAATCGCATCGGCTTTTTTGGCCTGCTCAGAGGTTACTTCCGGATAAGGCGAACCATGCGCATCAATCGCAGCACCACCGAGTAAGCCCTGTTCCCATGTTAAACCCAGATTAAATTTTTCATTAACTCGTGTCAGCACCTGCTCTGCGGCTTTTACGATTTCAGGACCAATACCGTCACCAGCTAAAATCAAAATTTGTTTAGACATGAGATTTTCCATTTATAGGGTCAGGCAGGTGCCTGAGGGGTTAAATTTTTCTTTCTACAAACTCTGCAATCCCGGTGACTGCGTTATAAGGTTTGCAAAAACGACGAATGGTTTTCTGCTCCTGTAGTAAATCCACACAAAGCGGATCTGGTGCAGAGGCATTTAATAAACTTTTATTGTGTGCTTTACGCTCACGATACATTTTAAAGGTATAGTTCTGGTTGGCCTTGAAACGCTGGAACAGGTGTAGGGTTTCGGCCTTATCCTTGCTAATCGGATAAAAACGTACCACCAGTTCATGCTGTCCTGCAGGTACCGATAAATAAATCGGGTTCGCCTGCTTCAGATTTTCGGCCTGCAAGCGCACCAGATTCTGCTTCATCGCTTCGGCACTGATTCGGCCATTGCCGGCATGGACAATCGGGGTTTCATTCCAACGCTCAAACTGACAGTCCGATGTTCCAGCACAGTAAATCCGGGCATGGGATGGATTTGGCGTATTATCCTGTCCATGCTTGAGTTTCAGGGTATCGATACTTTGACACGCGCCCAACAGCATCGATACTGCAGTTAAAGCAAGCCACTGTTTCCAATCATTTGCCATAAGATCTGTCTTACCCATCAAAAAACTCAATAATCTTTTGATATTAGCAAGGGTCAAGCAGTCATGCCATGATAATTTTTACTGTTTTATGGCTGAATTTCAGCAAATACCCATGGGCGTGATTGCTTGGTTTTTTCTTCATAGGCACGAATATCATCTGCTGCCTGTAAAGTTAAACCAATATCATCCAAACCATTCAACAAACAATGCTTGCGGAATGGATCAACTTCAAATTTAAAAGCCTCACCCGCTGGGGTACGAACTTCCTGCGCTTCCAGATCAATGGTCAACCGATAACCTTCGCTCGCCGCACATTCTTTAAATAATTGATCTACAATTTCTTCAGACAAAATGACCGGCAACATGCCATTTTTAAAGCTGTTATTAAAGAAAATATCAGCATAGCTTGGTGCAATCACGGTGCGGAAGCCATACTCTTCCAAAGCCCAGGGTGCATGTTCACGACTTGAACCACACCCAAAGTTAGCCCGAGAAATTAAGATCGTTGCACTTTGATAACGCGGCTGGTTCAACACAAAATCTGGATTGATAGGACGTTTTGAATTGTCTTGACCCGGATAGCCTTCATCCAGATAACGTAATTCATCAAATAAGTTATCGCCAAAACCTGTACGTTTGATCGATTTCAAAAACTGCTTTGGAATGATTAAATCGGTATCCACATTGGCACGGTCTAATGGTGCAACGATACCCTGTTCAACGGTATATTTTTTCATGATTATTTCCCAATGAATCCGTAACCTCTCCCTCATCCTCTCCCCACCTAAGGGGGTATTCCTTCTCCCTCAGGGAAGGTTGGAATGAGGTCTTAAATTAGAATGAACGCACATCCACAAAGTGACCGGCAATGGCGGCAGCAGCGGCCATCGCTGGACTCACCAGATGAGTACGACCGCCATTGCCCTGACGACCTTCGAAGTTACGGTTAGAGGTGGACGCACAATGTTCACCCGGTTGCAATTTGTCAGCATTCATTGCCAAACACATTGAACACCCCGGTTCGCGCCATTCAAAGCCCGCTTCAATCAAGATTTTGTCCAAACCTTCAGCTTCAGCTTGGGCTTTGACCAAACCAGAACCTGGAACCACCATGGCCTGTTTAATGCTACTGGCCACTTTTTTGCCTTTCGCAACTTCAGCGGCTGCACGAATGTCTTCAATACGCGAGTTGGTACAAGAACCAATAAACACACGGTCTAATTGAATGTCCGCCAAGGCTTGACCTGCGGTTAAACCCATATAGTTATATGCACGGGTCCAGTCATTGCGTTGCACCTCATCTCTGGCCTGTTCCAACGTTGGAACAGCAGCAGACACAGGAATCACCATCTCAGGAGAAGTTCCCCATGATACTTGTGGTTCAATCTCTTCGCCTTGTAACACGACTACTGTGTCAAAGTGCGCACCTTCATCAGAATGCAAGGTATTCCAATACGCAACTGCAGCCTCCCACTGTTCGCCTTTCGGTGCATAAGGACGGCCTTTCACATATTCAATCGTTTTGTCATCGACAGCCACCATACCCACACGCGCCCCGCCTTCAATGGCCATGTTACAGACTGTCATACGACCTTCCATGGACATATCACGGAACACTTGACCGCCAAACTCAATCGCGTGACCCGTACCGCCCGCGGTCCCAATTTTACCAATAATGGCCAAGACCACGTCTTTCGGAGTAACGCCCTGACCCAACTTGCCGTCCACGCGGACCAGCATGTTCTTCATTTTCTTTTGAACCAAGCACTGGGTAGCCAATACATGTTCAACTTCTGAAGTTCCAATGCCATGAGCCAAACAGCCGAATGCGCCATGTGTTGCAGTATGCGAGTCACCACAGACCACCGTCATTCCCGGCAAGGTCAATCCCTGTTCTGGACCGACAACGTGGGCAATCCCCTGGCGAATATCGTTAATATCAAATTGCACCACATTAAAGGTCTTACAGTTATCATCCAAGGTTTGGACCTGAATGCGTGAAGTATCATCTTCAATCCCGGCAATTCCTTCAGAACGCTCTTTGGTTGAGGTCGGAACGTTATGGTCAGGAGTCGCCACGTTGGCACTTAAACGCCAAGGTTTACGGCCCGCAAGCTGCAAGCCTTCAAATGCCTGTGGAGAAGTCACTTCATGCAATAAATGGCGGTCGATATACAGTAATGCAGAGCCATCATCTCGTTGTTTTACTAAATGGTCATCCCACAATTTGTCATACAAAGTCTTTGCTTTTTGGTTGTCGCCTGCCATGTCGATGTGCTCCACTGGACTGGGTAATTCTTTCATTGATATTGATTATAACCACGTTTTTACATAAATCTAATTTATCGTTTTTATTAATTAAAAAACCTTTTGGAATATTTTAAACCTGTTTTACTCAGCGCCTGATCTGCTTGAACGCAAAGATTTTAAGTAGGTTTTCAGGAGTTTCACTGCCTTTATACTCTCATCCTCCCCTTAGTTTGCTTTCTATTTTCCGTATGGATTTAGCTGTTTTCTACTCCCTTCATTTTCTATAAGAACCATCATTCAATAAACCAATAATCATCAATCAGAATTTCTTTTTTACTTTTTAAATGATAATAATTATCATTTAATGAATTCCAATCTTTAGTGGTGATCGTTATGGCTCGCATTCAACATTTTATCCACAGCAACCAGCGTATTTTCAAAAAGACCTTAAGTTATTACCTCATGCACATTACGGTCGCCATGCTCGTTACTTATGGGGTCACCGGTAATGTATGGATGGCGATCACTCTCAGCTTACTTGAACCGACTGTGCAAGCCTTTGCTTTCTTCTTTCATGAACAGATATGGAATCGAAAAGGCCAGAAACAGGCACCCACGCAAGACATTAAAGCTTAAGCCTAGTCCAGAGTAGTTCTGAGCTGGAGGTGCCAATCGCCACCACTATTGCAATAACGGTCACAACGACTCGTGGCAAATGCTGAATTGTGACAACGTTCATGGAGAGCATCTACTAAAGAAGATCAATTGCTCCTCGATACCTTTGATTGCTCCTCGATACCTTTGAAAGTTCAGCCGGATCATCTCAAAAATCATCTCTCTGCGAAATACAAAGCAGTGGATGGATGCACAGGCAGATGTCTCTTATCGAGAGGATTAGATGAATCTTGCAGACGTGTCCCAATGCGCTGAGAAAAACTTTATTTATTAAAAAACATTCAAATATGAACAAGCTGGCCAATTAATTTTAAATTTACATAATTTCACTTTGATTTATTCCCAAATAATTACAATAATAAAATTAAGTATGAAAATTCTTTATAGGTAATCAAAATGAATCTCGCAGCCTTTGAAGCCTTTGTAAAAGTTATGGAAACCGGCTCAATTTCCCTAGCTGCAGATCAGCTTTTTATTACCCAGCCTGCCGTGACCAAACGTATTCATAGTCTGGAAGACTATTTTGGGGTCAAGCTGTTTGAGTCTGCTGGCCGCGGCGTACAGGCCACCCATGCCGCCCATTCACTGCTGCCTAAAGTCAAAAACTGGCTGAACGAGCTAGGGGATATTCATTATACCCTGAGCCATGAACAGGGTCAGATACAGGGAAAATTAAAGATTGGCACCAGCCATCATATTGGCCTGCATCATCTACCCAGCCATTTACGTAACTATGTGCAGCAGTATCCGGATGTCACTCTGGATGTACATTTTGTCGATTCTGAACAGGCGCATGAACAGGTGATTGCCGGTGACCTGGAGCTGGCATTTCTCACCTTGCCGCCGCGTGGCAATGAACGCCTGAACTATGTCACCATCTGGAATGATCCTCTGGTTTTTGTGGCAGCCCCGTTTCATCCTCTGGCCCAGCAAAAAAAACTGAGTCTGGAGGATTTACTCAATTACCCAAGCCTGTTGCCCTCTTCACAGACCTATACCTCGCAGATCACGCTGGCCGAGTTTGAAAAACGCGGTATCAAACCTAAAGTTACCATGAGCAACAACCCACTGGAATCGATCCGCATGCTGGTATCCATCGGGCTGGGCTGGTCAGTTTTACCCAAAACCCTGGTCAATCATGATTTGCAGCAACTGGATATTAATCTGCAAATGAACCGCAGTCTGGGCATGGTCTGGCATCCGGGCCGAACCCAGTCCAAAGCGGCGGAAGCCCTGGTACAACTGATGCAAAATCCTGCGCTCTAAATCTGACTCTGCTCTGCTGCATTTATGCCGATGCAGCATTTTGTTACCGAATACCTCGCATCTCATGATGGCTTTAGAGTACTTTTAAGATAAACAAATTCATTTAATACAATGAATACTTAAAATGTATTTGAAGGGACGGACCGGATGCAGCTTCATTCTTATTCCAAAACCTTATCTGCTACGGCACAAGACAGAACTGATGAGGCTGAGCTGTGGCAGTCTCTCAGGCCCAGCCTCAAACCTACGCCGCATCTTGACTTTAAAGATGAGTACAGCGCGCGCAAGGTCTTGCGTGAGTATTTTCTGAATACTTTCGATACCTATGAGCAGTTATTTGACTGTCTAAAAAATGATGAAGCCTATTATCATAAACCCATCTCTTTACGCCATCCGCTGATTTTTTATTTTGGTCATACGGCGACTTTTTTCATTAATAAATTATTATTGGCCAAACTTGTCCAGGAACGCCTGAATCCACACTTTGAAAGTCTCTTCGCTATTGGGGTCGATGAAATGAGCTGGGATGATCTGGATGAGCAGAATTATGACTGGCCCAGTGTGCAGGCCGTTCGTGATTACCGGCATCAGGTTCGCGCCCTGATCCTGAATATTCTGGAGCATGCGCCCTTAGCGCTTCCCCTGAACTGGCAACATCCCTGGTGGACCATCATCATGGCGATTGAGCATGAGCGTATTCATCTGGAAACCTCATCAGTGCTGATTCGCCAGCATCAATTACACTATGTGCAAAATCATCCGTTGTGGCGTGCCAATGTGATCACCGGCATTGCTCCCGAAAACCGCCTGCTGGCCGTTCCTGCTGGACCGGTCATTTTAGATAAAGATTTTCACAGCCCCTTTTATGGCTGGGACAATGAATATGGCCATCATCATGCCGACATTCCAGCCTTTGAGGCGGCGCAATATCTGGTGTCGAATCAGGAATTCTTAGAGTTTGTCGAAGCAGACGGCTATCAACATCCCGATTACTGGAGTGAAGAAGGACAGCAATGGTTAGAGTTTTCTCAGGCGACCCATCCCACCTTTTGGGTCAAGACTGAACTTGGCTGGTCCCTGCGGCTGATGCTGGAAGAGGTTCCCATGCCTTGGGACTGGCCGGTAGAGGTAAATTATCATGAAGCCAAAGCTTTCTGTCAGTGGAAATCGCAGCAGCTCGATCAGCCGATTCGTCTGCCCAGCGAGGATGAATGGTATCGGCTCTATACTGTGTCGGGTCTGAACCCGACTCTACCGAGTCCGGCACAGGCCAATATCGAACTGAAATATGCACCGCACTCCTGCCCGGTTGATCAGTTTCAGCAGGGCGATTTTTATGATGTTCAGGGCAACGTCTGGCAATGGACCGAAACTGCCATTTATCCGTTTGAAGGCTTTCAGGTACATCCTTTTTATGATGATTTTAGTACCCCTACTTTTGATGGCCAGCATCACCTGATTAAAGGCGGCTCCTGGATTTCAGCCGGAAATGAGGCCTTACACAGTTCACGTTATGCCTTTAGACGGCATTTTTTCCAGCATGCCGGTTTTCGTTATGTGGCAGCCGCGGATGCCTTACCACAATTCCAGTCGCAGTATGAAAGTGATCAGCTGGTCTCGCAATATCTGGAATTCCAGTATGGCGCTGATTATTTCAATGTTTCCAATTTTGCCCAGACGCTGGTCAATCTGGCGCGTCCTTATTTCCAAGCCACGCCCTGCCACAAAGCACTTGATGTCGGCTGTGCCACCGGACGTGCCAGCTTTGAACTGGCATGTGATTTTGATCAGGTCACCGGGCTGGACTTTTCCGCACGGTTTATCCAGATGGGAGTAAAACTGATTCAGGAAGATCGCCTGCACTACCGCATTCCAGTCGAAGGTGACCTGATGCAGGATAAAAGCTTTAGCTTAAAGGAACTAGGACTGGCGCAGCACAAATCCAGAGTTGAATTCTTCCAGGCCGATGCCTGTAATCTGAAACCGCATTTTAAAGAATATGATTTTATTCTGGCTGCCAATCTGCTGGACCGCCTGCATCATCCCAAAGCCTTCCTGAAGGAGATTTATAAACGCCTGAATATTGGTGGAATCCTGATGCTGAGTTCGCCCTATACCTGGATGGAAGACCATACGGCGCACAGTGAATGGCTGGGCGGTTTTGTACAAGATGGAAAAGCCTTAACCACATTCGAAGGAATTTCGGCGCTTCTCAACGAACATTTCGAGCTGCTGGCTGAACCGCAGGATGTGCCCTTTGTCATTCGTGAAACTGCACGTAAATATCAGCATAGTCTGGCGCAGCTCACGATCTGGAAACGCACTCATTAATCTAGTCCAAGACCAGGAATTTTTAGTAAAAATTAAAAAAGAGGAAGATACCAGGTCTTCCTCTTTTTTCTTTCTAAGCCCTTAAAATGGCTTAGCGGGTTGTTTCATGTAAGGATTCATTGAGCTGGTCGACTACAATCGCCCA
Organism: Acinetobacter sp. RF14B; assembly: GCF_006864105.1. Taxonomy (NCBI): domain Bacteria; kingdom Pseudomonadati; phylum Pseudomonadota; class Gammaproteobacteria; order Moraxellales; family Moraxellaceae; genus Acinetobacter; species Acinetobacter sp. RF14B. The sequence goes on from NZ_SMTB01000019.1 coordinate 20,752, forward strand.
TTCTCCATCCGATGCAATTTTTTCTGTCAGAAACTGACGTTGAGCTTCATTCCAGAAAGGAGCTTCCAGTAAGGTCAGATCTTTATGTAACTGGTGCTCGTGAATAAATTTAGCAATTCCTTCTTCACTTGAATCCAGACCTAACTGTGCAAATAAATGTGTCATACGCGGTCGAACTAGAGTCATATTCAGCACCTCAGCTTTTGCTATTGTTATCATGTTATGGCTATTTTGTGTCCCTGAGCATAGCATGTTTGTTCCGGCACGCGCAGCCTAAAAAGTACTGCGACTTTCGTCCTAGTGGGCATAAAAAAGCACGACCGGCGTTGTGCTGTAGCACTACAATAAATTAAATTGACCAGTCCTGAATGTCCCAGCCCTGCTCAATGGCAAGCGCTTTCAGGCGGTCATCCGGATTGACAGCAATGGCATGGTCAGCATACTCCAGCAGGAAACGGTCATTAATCGAATCAGAATAGGCCCAGGACTCTTGCACCTGACGGCCTGCCAGCCACTGATCCAGACGTGCCAGCTTGCCTTGCTGATAGCAGGCAATATTAATCACCTTGCCGGTATATTTACCCTCCACCCTTTCAGCATTGGTGGCAATAATCTCGCTAATACCAAACTCCTGGAAAATAGGCGCGGTAATAAAGTCCGACGTCGCGGTGATTCCCACAATTTCATGGCCCGCCTCCTTATGACGCTGAATGGCTTTAAAACCCTCCGGACGCATTTGCGGGCGAATCACTTTTTGCATGAACAATTGATGTAATTTAGTCAGATAATCCTGCTCATGTCGGGTTAAAAACTGGAATACAAATTCGTTATAGGCAATCGGGTCCAGCTGGCCTTTTTTATAATCTTCATAAAATTTATCGTTTATGGCGCGATGCTGAACTGGATCGACCAGGCCTTCATGAACCAAAAACTCTCCCCAAGAATGATCTGAATCAGTATTTAACAAGGTGTGATCGAGATCAAATAGTGCCAATTTCATGAAAATACTCGTAAAAACTGAAATTTAAGAAAAAATTTGTAAATCTATCTCCGCTAGTCGATAGAAATTCGTTAAGATCATAACAATTTTAACATTTTTAAACTTTGCTTTTTGTGTGCAGGATAAAGAAATAAACATCCCCCAGAAGCAAAGGCATAAATTAAACAAATTTTTTAGGTAGCCAAATGATCGACTCTGAAGGTTTCCGACCGAATGTCGGGATCATTTTGGCAAACGATGCTGGACAGGTTTTATGGGCAAAACGCATTGGTCATAATGCATGGCAATTTCCACAAGGCGGGATCCAATTTGGAGAAACCCCCGAGCAGGCACTCTATCGTGAGCTGAGAGAAGAAGTTGGCTTACTGCCTGAACATGTCCAAATAGTTGCGCAAACCAAAGGCTGGTTGCGTTATCGTTTGCCACACCGCTATATACGTACGGATTCAGATCCGGTATGTATCGGTCAAAAGCAAAAGTGGTTTTTACTCAAATTGACGGCGCCGGTACAGCACATTCAGTTGAACCTGTCCGATCCACCAGAATTTGATCAGTGGCAATGGGTTAGCTATTGGTATCCATTGGGCCAGGTCGTGAATTTTAAACGTGATGTTTATCGCAAGGCAATGATCGAGTTGTGCCAGCAGCTCCCACAGCAAAAACCTTAAAAAATCGCATCAATATGCAGATTTTTTGGCTGGCTATTGTTATAAATAAGTATCCGATTAAAATTCTGAGTATGACGGAGCAGAACTGATGTCAAATATGCAACTGGACACTTTAAGACGCATTGTTCAAGAAATCAATGCCTCGGCCAGTTTGCATGAATCTCTCGAGATTATGGTCAATCATGTGGCTGCCGCCATGCATGTGGATGTCTGCTCCATCTATCTACTGGATGAACGCAACCAGCGTTATCTATTGATGGCTTCTAAGGGTCTAAACTCTGAGTCTGTCGGCCATGTCTCCTTGCATACCAGTGAAGGTCTGGTGGGTCTGGTCGGGCAGCGTGAGGAAATCGTCAACCTCGATAATGCCTCCAAACACGAACGCTTTATGTACCTGCCTGCAACCGGAGAAGAGATTTATAACTCTTTTCTCGGCGTGCCGGTCATGTACCGTCGCAAAGTGATGGGTGTACTGGTGGTCCAGAACAAAGAACCTCAGGATTTCTCTGAAGCAGCGGAATCTTTTCTGGTCACACTTTGTGCCCAGTTGTCGGGCGTGATTGCACATGCCCACGCGGTTGGCAATATTGATGTTTTTCGCAAGCCCAGCAATCTGCCTGCCTATAAAACCTTTCAGGGAATCTCCGGCTCTGGCGGAATTGCACTGGGCCGCGCTGTTATTCTCTATCCGCCCGCCGATCTGGCCGCTGTACCAGATCGTGAAGCCGACGATATTAGTGAAGAATTACAGCTTCTGGACAATGCCCTAGATTCAGTGCGTGAAGAAATTCAGGCGCTGGATGAAAAAATGCAGGATGCACTGATGGCCGAAGAACGCGCCCTGTTTAGTGTGTTCCTGCGCATGCTGGATGAAAATGCCCTGCCGGCTGAAATTAAAGCTGAAATTCGTGATGGGAACTGGGCACAAGGCGCAGTCCGTATTGTAATTGATAGCCATGTGGCCCAGTTCGCCCAGATGGAAGATGACTATTTACGGGAACGGGTTGCAGATCTGAAAGATCTGGGACGGCGCATTCTGGCACGCTTACAGGAAGCGGATTCCAGCCACCGTGAACTCACCGACGAAAGTATCCTGATTGGTGAAGAAATTTCGACGGCTGCCCTGGTGGAATTACCGGTCGATAAGATTGCAGCGATTGTAACCTCTGAAGGGGCCATGAACTCGCATATGGTCATTGTGGCACGTGCCCTCGGTATTCCTACCGTGGTCGGGGTGACCGAGCTGCCAATCAGTAGCATTGATGATGTGGAAATGATTGTGGATGCACATCAGGGCCGGGTGTTTATCAATCCGCCACGCCGCCTGCGTACCCGTTATAAAGAAATTCAAAAAGAAGAAGAACTGATTGCCAAAGATCTGCGGCAGTATGAAACCAAGGATACCATTACCCCTGATGGCATTGTGGTGAAACTGTATGTCAATACCGGCCTGATGATTGATGTGGTTCGTGGCGTACAACGGGGTGCCAAAGGCGTTGGCCTTTATCGCTCTGAAATTCCTTTTATGCTGCGAGATCGCTTCCCCGGTGAAGAAGAGCAGCGCGCCATTTACCGCCAGCAGCTGAGCCATTTTGCCAACAAACCGGTGGTCATGCGTACCCTGGATATTGGTGCCGACAAGGATCTGCCTTATTTTTCGATTGAAGAAGAAAATTCAGCCTTGGGCTGGCGCGGCATCCGTTTTACCCTCGATCATCCGGAGATTTTCTCTTCCCAGATCCGCGCCATGCTGAAAGCCAGTATCGGGCTGAATAATCTGCATATTCTGCTGCCAATGGTGACCAGTGTCAGCGAAGTCGAAGAAGCCTTATATTTGCTGGAACGCGACCATCATGCCGTTCAGGAAGAAGAACAGGTCAAAATTACCAAACCCAAAATCGGTATTATGGTGGAAGTGCCCAGTATCTTATATCAGATTGATGAGTTCTCGGAACTGGTGGACTTTTTTTCGGTCGGCTCCAATGACCTGACCCAGTACTTGCTGGCAGTTGACCGTAATAATCCGCGGGTGGCCAATGTCTATTCTCATTTGCATCCTGCTGTCTTACGCGCGCTGGACCGCCTGGTTCAAGACTGTCATCGCAATGAAAAGCCGGTCAGTATTTGTGGTGAAATGGCAGGAGATCCGCTTTCTGCAATTCTATTGATGGCAATGGGCTTTAATACCCTGTCGATGAGTTCCAGTAATATTTTGCGGGTCCGCAAGGCGATCTGTCATGTGCCGATGAACGATGCGCAAGAGATGCTGGCACATGCCTTAAAAATGGATAATCCTCTGGTGGTGAAAAGCCGGATTGAATATTATTTTAAAGCCCATGGTCTGGGGGATATGGTGAAAGCAACCACCCGGATTGTCGGGGCTTAAACACCAGCCGCCAAAAAATGCAGTAATAAAAAAGGGCGATCATCTTGTTGATATCGCCCTTGTTTGTGCTTGGTGTAGCCACGTTTTGCATTTTTCTTCCGGTCTACAAAGACCTGACTCTTGTTGACCTCATGCATGTGTTTCGCCACGAAGTTGTGAATGACCACTTCTGGCAGTGCTTTTTTCTTTGCCATCGCGCTGTCCTTTTTCAGTTGAGGGGCTTTAGTCTCGGTTCAGGTTTTCGGTTGAGTCAACCTGCAAATCCTGTGGATTTCAGTTATTGCCTATAGGATTAATGGGTTCACAGGGTTGAAATTCAAGCCCGTTCAGCTTGCATTATTTCTTGCATGTAGGCGCTCATTTCCATGAGCTTGAGAGAAGCTGATCATACGCTTTTTTGTACATTGTACAATCTTTTTTATTCAGCCAAGCTGGGCGGATTACAGCATCCAGAAAATGGAAGACAGGTTCTTAAGCTGCCAAGACCCGCTCCAACACCCGTTCCACATCCACCTGCTTCGCCTCAATCATTCCCGCCACACGGCCATGAAAACCGCTATAGCGGGTTTGAATAAATCCATCGGCTACATAGTCCGGGGCATGACGTGTCAGCAACACTGCTTGGGCCAAAATCACCAGACGGCTAACCAGACTGCGTCCCATAAACTGTAATTCTTCGGGCGGCTGCTGGAAGAGTTTAAATAAAGACTGCAATTCCGTTTTTAGCGTTTCATTGTGCATAGCGGTAGATGCCCAGTCTTTAAACAGCATTTCCATCGACTCAGGTTCACGTGCAATGGCACGCAGTACATCCAGACACATGACATTGCCTGAACCTTCCCAGATGGTATTTACCGGGGCTTCTTTAAAGATACGCGCCATAATACCATCGTCAACATAACCATTACCGCCCAAGACTTCCATCGCCTCGCCTGTCAGCTCGACAGCCCGTTTGCAAATCCAGAATTTAGATGCTGGTGTCATGATGCGTTTCCATGCCAGTGCTAAGGCATCATCGGATTCATAACAATGCGCCAAATGAAAACTAAGTTGCATGGCCGCTTCAGTTTCTAAAGCCAAATCTGCCAACACGGCGCGCATCAAGGGCTGTTCAACCAAATGCTTGCCAAAAGCCTTACGCTGACGGGTATAGGCAAGGCATTGTACCAGAGCCTGGCGCAGCATGGCGGTACTGCCCACCGAACAGGTAAGCCGAGTGTAATTCGCCATTTCGATAATCGTGGGAATCCCACGCCCGGCTTCACCAATCATTATGCCCCAGGCCTGATTAAATTCGACCTCGGAACTGGAATTACTGCGATTGCCGACTTTGTCTTTTAAGCGCTGCACATGAATATTATTTTTTGTGCCATCGTCCAGCCAGCGTGGTACAAAGAAGCAAGCCAATCCTTCCTGCTCGGTTTTTGCCACCACCAAATGTGCATCACACATCGGCGCAGAAAAAAACCATTTATGTCCGGTCAGCACATAGGCTTTGCCACGGCCCGGCTCCGCAATTGGCACAGCAATGGTCTGATTCGCCCGCACATCTGAACCACCTTGCTTCTCGGTCATGCCCATGCCTAGCCAAATTGATTTTTTCTGGGCAATCGGTACATCGCGCTCATCATATTCAGTCGATAGCAGTTGCTCACCCAGCTTTGCCCATAGCTCAGGTTCACGCTGGATGAGCGGAATACTGCCCAGCGTCATGGAATTGGGGCACAGGTTGCCACATTCGATCTGTCCAGCCAGATAAAATCGAGCCGCCCACTCCACCCATCTGGATGGAGATTGCGGGTGGTTAAAGGGATAGGCATGTGTGTCGAAGTGACGGTTCAAGCCCATCCATTTGTGCCAGGAGGGATGAAATTCAATGAAATCTTTACGACGGCCACGGGCATCAAAGGCATGCAAGATGGGAGGATGTTGATTGGCCAGTTCGGCATGTTGATAATATTCGGCTGAACCGGCCATTTGTGCCATTTTAGACAAGGTGGCCTGATCTTGGCTGCCATAGCGCTGTAAAATTTGCTGTAATACGATATCGGTTTCAAATAAATTATAATCCTGCTTTTCATCAAACTGGTTGTGAATTTGATGGGTCGTCCATGTCTGCATTGCTCTCATTCCTGTTTTATTTTTATGGCTGTTTTCATCCCAGTATAGTCAATAAATCGCCCCCGCATAGGCAGTTTTTAAAATAAAAATTTTATCAAAAATCAGTGAGGCGCATGTGCTGTATAGCTTCCATATGCCAAATGACCTAGGTCAAGACTGCTGTAACGGAGCCATCCACTACAACTCGCCAGACCCGTGAATTCATTTAATTTTAAATAAATAACAAAAACTTGAATAATCGAAATAAACGGTTAATGCAAACATAATATTCTATTTGTCAAAATGCATAATTCTGATTAATCTCAGAGCCTAACACTCTGCTTAGAGCAATAAGATAACTACAACTTTCATGTTATTGTGCTTCTAGACATTTTTGCATTTTTTAATTTTTCGGTTTTTGAAGATCGCATCGCTATAGCAACGCCACTTTAAAATCAATTTACAGAACGGTTCATATTGGATTGAGCGTGATACTCTGCATAGATTCTTCTCCCAGTCCTCAAAATATGATAATAATGGAGATATACAATGAGCGATGACTCTAAAAAATGTCCTGTCACGCACCTTACCACTGAAGCTGGTGCGCCTGTTGTAGACAATCAGAACAGCATGACAGCTGGTGCACGTGGCCCCGTGCTTGCACAAGATTTATGGCTGAATGAAAAACTGGCAAATTTTGTGCGTGAAGTGATTCCCGAGCGTCGTATGCATGCCAAAGGTTCGGGGGCTTTCGGTACCTTTACCGTCACCCATGACATTACCCGCTATACCCGTGCCAAGATCTTCTCTGCAGTAGGCAAAAAAACCGAGATGTTCGCGCGTTTTTCTACCGTAGCGGGTGAACGCGGCGCAGCTGATGCCGAACGTGATATTCGCGGTTTTGCCCTGAAATTCTATACGGAAGAAGGGAACTGGGACTTAGTCGGCAACAATACCCCGGTATTCTTCCTGCGTGATCCTCGCAAATTCCCGGACTTAAACAAAGCGGTTAAACGCGATCCAAAAACCAACAAGCGCAGTGCCACCAATAACTGGGATTTCTGGACTTTATTGCCTGAAGCCCTGCATCAGGTGACGATTGTGATGTCAGACCGTGGCATTCCAGATGGCTACCGTCATATGCACGGTTTCGGCAGCCATACCTACAGCTTTATTAATGCGCAAAATGAGCGCTTCTGGGTGAAATTCCACATGCGCACCCAGCAAGGCATTCAAAACCTGACCGATGCGGAAGCAGCAGCGCTGATTGCCAAAGACCGGGAAAGCAGCCAGACCGACCTATTTGATGCCATTGAGCGTGGTGATTTCCCGAAATGGACAATGTACGTGCAGATCATGCCGGAAATAGAGGCAGAAAAAGTCCCTTATCATCCATTTGACCTGACCAAAGTCTGGCCAAAAGGCGACTATCCACTGATTGAAGTGGGTGAGTTCGAGTTGAACCGCAACCCTGAAAACTATTTCCAGGATGTGGAACAGGCGGCATTTGCACCAAGTAATCTGGTTCCAGGGATCAGCTATTCACCGGACCGCATGTTACAGGCCCGTTTGGTGAACTATGCCGATGCTGTGCGCTACCGTGTTGGCGTGAATCATTCACAAATTCCGGTCAATGCTGCGCGTTGTCCTGTGCATTCGAACCGCCGTGACGGTCAGGGCCGTGTGGATGGCAACTATGGCTCATTGCCCCATTATGAGCCAAACAGTTTCAGCCAGTGGCAGGAACAACCAGAGTTCAGAGAACCTCCACTAAAAATTACCGGTGATGCGGATTTCTGGGATTATCGCCAAGACGACAACGATTATTTCAGCCAGCCACGAGCCCTGTTCAACTTGATGAACGATGAACAAAAACAGGCCTTGTTCAATAACACTGCCGGCGCGATGGGGGATGCACTGGATTTCATCAAATACCGCCATATCCGTAATTGCTATGCATGTGAACCTGCATACGGTGAAGGTGTCGCCAAAGCATTGGGCATGACTGTGGCCGATGCACAAGCCGCGCGTGAAAGTGATCCTGCGAAAAACTTACCAAGTTTTCTCTAAAACTTGAGTGAAGAGCCTAAAAAACCACCTTCGGGTGGTTTTTTGTTGGTCGTTCATGCAATATGAAAACAGCCCATCACAAAACAAGTATAACCATGCGCAAGACGCTAGAAGACATCATTCAAGAATACGACATTATTTTATTTGATGCCGTGTGTGTCATCTGCACGCGCTGGGCACGTTTTTTAATCCGATATGACCGAAAAATCCAGTTTAAATTGGTCTCTGCACAATCTCCCTTAGGCTCTGCCCTGCTTCAGCATTATCAGATGTCAACGGAGCAGTATACGACGCTGCTCGTCATTAAAGAGGGGCAGCTCTATACCGAATCGACTGCTGTGCTAAAAGTCATGCAGCAACTCGGCTTGCCTTTTTCATTCATGAATATCGGGTATATTATTCCACGCGTTGCACGCGATTTTCTGTATCGTCAGGTTGCTTTAAACCGTTATCAGTGGTTTGGAAAAACCAATACCTGCCTGCTACCTTCTAGTGAAAATAAGCGCCATTTTCTGGAAGATGTGATGGATGAGTCTTAAGTTTTTAGCTACTTTGTACGGTTTGGCTCAGGATTGTTGGACGGTGGCTGAATCGGGGGAGCTATGCGAAAACTCCAGCTTGAACTTTCTGGAGAGATGAATGTTTTTTGGCTGATGGGGCTTAGCTCCCCTATCACACGGACAGCAGGATTTAGCCCACCGATCATGAAGCCTGCCCTGCTGATTCTTCTCATTGTCCTAGAACAGCATCCAGCAGCTAGACAATAATGCGCTTGCCTTCACGAATACAGTAAAACGGGTTAATCAGCTTGGAAGAATGTTGGATAATATCCTGCAAAACATTTTCAGGCTGGTCACGGTCTTCATCGGTCAACTGGAAAGTCCGGTAATGAATGGCCAGAGAACAGCGCGCATGCAGGTCCTGATGGGCATGAAAGGCATCTTCGGGGTTCATATGGATATAACGCATCAGCTCACGCGGCTCATAGGCCCCGATAGGCAATAATGCAATTCGCGGTTCACCCAGACGTTTGCGGATTTCCTTGAAATGCGAAGAATAGCCACTGTCGCCGGCAAAGAAACAGTGTTCCTTACCATGCAGCAAGGAAAATCCTCCCCATAAGGCACAGTTCTGATCACGCGTGCCGCGTCCTGAGGCATGCTGCGCAGGTGTATACACAATCCGGATGTTTTGGAAAAAGCTGTTTTCCCACCAGTCCATTTCAATCACATTATAGTCTTTAGGCAGATACCAGGCATTTCCCAGACCGGTATAGATCGGCATCTTAAAATTGTGATGCAACCAGCCAAGTGTGGCCAGATCCATATGATCATAATGGTTATGGCTAAGCAGCACCGCATCAATCGGAGGCAATTCATCCAGGGCAATCCCAGCAGGAATCACCCGTTGTGGACCGCGGGATGAAAACGGGCTGGCATATTCTGACCAGACCGGATCGGTCAGAAAGTTATAAGGCCCAATCTGAATCAGGACCGTGGCATGGCCGATAAACCAGATTTGCCAGTCATCCAAAGAAGCATCGGGGCGGTGATGTGGCAAGGCACGCGGACGCGACAGGAAGTCGGCCTGCTCCTGTTTCAGGTTCACTTCCCAGGTTTTGGACTTTCTGGTAAATAACCATTTATACAAGTCGAAGCGGCTCTGCTCAAGCGAAGAGGGCTCCAGATTTTTGAACCGTTGACCATCAAAATGCGCTGAATGCAAATAGTCAAATACCGGCTTGGACCAGAGATGCTTCCAACTGGATTCGGTCTCAAGCTGAAACTTTTTAGTTTTAAAAAAATCTTGCATAAACATCCACTATTTATTATTTGCTATATGCAAGACAGCATCGACTTGAGGCGCTCAAGCGAAGTATCTTTGTTATTAGCATACCAACTTCTATACCTGCGTATCTAAGCATACTATGAAATCTGATCAGGGTATTCATTTATGTTTTTGTTATTTTTAGCAAAAAAAACAAAAAAAGGAAGAGCTTCGAAACTTTGCGAGTAGTTACTGGTCGGATTAAACAGACTTTCGATATGCTGCCCTGATGTACACCCCAGCTCAAATATAGCAGCCTTTTGGCTCTCAAAGAAAGCCAGCTTGAACGCCTAAACCATCCTTTTAAAACAGGCGCTATCCACTTAAGCTGAAGCCTCACCTGATAAGCGGGGTGTTTAGACCCGGCCCCGGGTGCGTTCCAGCCATACTGCCTTGGTTTGCGGCTTGACAAAGAGGGCAATAATTTCAGGATGTAACTGTTTGATCTGGGCTTCTATCCGATTGACACAGTGTTCAATTTCATCTGAAGTCAGATCATCTTTAAATTCCAGACTTAAAAATACAATCACCTGATGCGCGCCCATCTGTTCAGTCAGCAGACCGTTGGCGCTATGAACGGCATGATCCTGCTGGGCTACTTTTAAAACATGGTCTCGCAGTTTGGGATCTGCAACTTCGCCGAGTAACAGACCTTTGGTTTTCTGCGCCAAAAGCCAGGCTGAAATCGCCAGTACAACGCCAATCAGAATTGATGCTGCACCATCCAGCTCGGGAATATTCAGTTGATGGGCCAGGAAAATTCCGACCAGGGCAATCAATAAGCCGGTCAAGGCAGCAGTATCTTCAAATAATACGGTAAAAGTGGTGGGATCTTTACTGCGTCGGAATGCGGCAAAATATCCGAGCTTGCCTTTCTGCTTGCGAAAGGCTTTTAAAGCCATCCACCAGGAAAACCCTTCACATACAATTGCGATACCCAGCACAATATAGTTAATGACAGGGTCCTGCATTTCCTCAGGCTGTAAAATATGCTGTATGCCCTGATAAATGGAAACGATGGCGCCTAGGGCAAAGACCATCAGAGCCACAATAAATGCCCAGAAATACAACTCGCGACCATAGCCAAAAGGATGTTGGGCATCTGCCGGTTTTTGGGAGGTTTTCATGCCATACAGCAGCAGAATTTCATTTAAAGTATCCACCACGGAATGGATGGCTTCGCTCAGCATTGCTGAACTGCTGGTCATATAGGCTGCAATAAACTTCACCACTGCAATCGTCAGATTCCCAAACAGGGCAGCATAGACCACAACTTTATTTGATTCAGACATCCTGAAACTGTCCTAAACAAGCTGCATTCAGCTTTTCTTGTCTTATGTACCAGTATTTTAATCAGTTTATAAGCAGCAGTTGTTTTACAAATTGTTGTAGCGTCGTGAGATTGAGAGATGATCCACTGAAGTTCTAAAAAGAACAGCTGAGGCCCTTCCTGTTTGCTGTGCCGCTAAGTTCTGGAAAAATACTGTTCGCGCCATTCTTTCCAGAAATACATGACAATGCCCAACATCACCACCGCAATTCCGGCGAAAGCATGACTGCTAATAATTTCATTGTTAAGTGTGGCTCCCAACACCAAGGCAATCACCGGGGTCATTACATTACTTAAAGAGACGGTAGACGCAGCCAGACGGCGGATCAGCCAGAAATAGCACAGCATGGCCACAATTGATGACATGATCATGGTAAACAGGAACCCGATCATGGCATGGGTACCTGGCATCTGTGTGGGAAAATGCTGCCAGATAAACGGGATTAACAACAGTGAACCTGCCGCAGACACCAATAATGAACCGGTGGCTTGCGACATTGGTTTTAGCGGTGCATTAATCTGTTTGACCCAGAAAATCGAACTGATATACGACACCATACTGATCAGCATCAGGACCACGCCCCACGGGTTAATTTTTGAATCTGCCGAATCGGCAAAGACAAAACTCAGGCCAGCTACCGCAACCGCCATTCCCAGCCATTGCAGCCATACCAGCCGATGGGTTTTTAAAATCACATGCCCGATCAAGCCGGCAATCAGCGGTGAGAATCCAAAAATCAGGGCCATCAGACCTGAAGTTAAATAATTGGCAGCCAGATAAATAAACAGCTGGGCGCCAATTAAATTCAAGCTTCCGGCCAGATAGCTTTGCATCGAGGTACGGTCAAAAGGTAATGGACCGCGCATCAGTTTGAGCACTAGCAGCGCAATGATGGAGGCACCAAAATAGCGGATAATCAGCACCCACATCGGATGCACCTCTGCCACACTCCAGACAATCGCCAGCGGCGTCGCTGCCCAAATCAGCACCAAAAGCGCATATATACTTGCCGTCACCAGCATAGAAGATGAATTTGAATTCATAAATGACTCAATTAAATATAATAAAAAGAATTAAACCAAAAGTTCTGTTCAAATCCACGATTAGCAGTATTACAAGCGGCATGGATGCCGCTCGAGCGTTTGGGATACAAGGAAGTATCCTCAAACGCTCAAAAGATTTTTGTTACTTTTCATCTTTGAAAAGTAAGACACAACTGCACAAAGTAATTAAACGTCGCAATATAAATAATGGTCATGCCAAAACAATAAATAAAGTAGCCATAAAAAAAGCAGACCCCAGTTCCCCAAGATCTGCCTTTGTTAAACATTCAGCTTACTTCACCAGCTTACGCAAATCCTGGCTTAAATCCAGATATTTATCCGCCTCAAAAGCCGCCTGCTTGCTGATCAGTTTTTTCAGATGACGCATGTCTTTGGCCGCATTCACCGTGATGCCACCGACGATGATGCCATCTGTGACACCAAACAATACAAATGATGAATCAGCCCCCTGCTCGGCATTCATTTCACCACGTACAACCCACTCGCTTGCTGTCATATCACCCACGAACTGGTAGTTGATATTGAGCTGATCGGTCCAGAACCACGCCGGATTAGGGGTTGGCTGCTCGAACCCCATCACATGACGGGCAAAAATTCCGGCTTGCAGATTGGCATTTTCCCAGGTTTCGACACGGCGATGATTGCC
>NZ_SMTB01000001.1:0-98707 GCF_006864105.1 Acinetobacter sp. RF14B
GCTTTTCAACCATCCCGGTAGATACCACCGCAATTTTCAGGCCTTGTTCGGCCATTTGCTGGGCGGTCAGCTGTATTGCCCCATGTTCGCCTTGCTCTGCATGCGCTTCATCAGAACCCTCTGCATGCGCATGTTGACCATGATCTTCCTCATGCGCATGTGGATCAGAGGGAGTATTTTTGCTGTTAAACCAGATCGCGATGCCGACCAGAATCGTCACCCCAATCAAAATCGCAATCATGAGAGGCTGGGATAATTTTCCATTTTGCTTCATGTTCATTTTATCGCGCCCCTGCATTGATTAAATTTTGTGATACGGCAATGGCATTTTTATTCAGCTGGGTATGGGCATCTGAACGGCTGATCTCCTCATAGCTGGTGCCGATACTGAGCGCCTCAGCAGTCAGGGCACTTTGCCAGGCCTGACGCAGAATCTGTAATTGTCCTAAACGGAGGTTTTGCAGCTGAGTAGTCGCCTGCTGGACATCTGTAGTAGATAGTTTTCCTGCCCGAAAACCTTGCAAAGTACGGCTGTGAACTTTACTTGCCAAGGCAATCTGTTCAGTCGTTGCATCAAACTGACTGCGCAAGCCTTTCAGCTGATGCATGCCATTGGCAATATCCAAGATTTGCTGCTTCAGCTCCTGTTGTTGCTGTTGATTGAGCAAGATCTGTTGCTGCTGGGCCATAGGAATCGTATATTGCTGACGATTAAAAATATTCAGCGGCACATCAACGCCCAGTACTAAAACCGTTTCATTATTTTCATCCGGCGACTTGCTACGATTCATTCCCACATTCAAGGTCGGGTTCGGACGCGCCTGCACTTTTAAGTTTTCAATCTGATTATTCGACTGCTGGAGATTCAAGGCATACAGCTTTTCCAGCCAGCCTTGTGCAATATAACGCTGTACCACTTGCTCACTGTGCTCCGGCCAAGGCACCCCCTTTTTATTCGGCTGAATAGCTGCGGCCGTTTCTCCCCATAAATTAGAGAGCTGACGCTCAGCCACCTGCTGATTCAAAAGCGCTTGCTGATACAGCCGTTTTACATCTAGCGCTTCAATCTGGGCACGTTCAAAATCGACCAGTGCAATACTGCCCGCCTGATAACGTTTCTGGGCACTGTCCAGATTAGCTTTACTTACGGTTAATTGTGAGGCATAGACAGACTGTTCAACCTGAGCAAGCAGCAATTGTGACCAGGCAAATTTCACAATCAGCTGGCTTTGTGCTTGCCATAATTGCTGCTGTAACTGGATTTGCTGATTTGAGGTCTGTGCCATACGCTGCTTCAGCTTACGCTCGCCAAAAAGGTCTAGCGGCTGGCTGATGCCAATACTGAATTCCTGCTCCTGATCTGAACCAAATCCGGACTTTTCGAGGCTTAAACTTGGATTTTGCCATAACCGGCTTTGCTGAATATTCAGTTTAGAAACTTGCTGGCCTTGTTGCCACAACTGATCCTGAGCCTGATAGTTTTGTACTTTTGCTAAAGCCGATTCAAAACTGCTGACCGTTTCAGCAGAACTATATTGCACGCAGACTGCACAGACAGCGACCACCAGATAACGGCTCAAGAATGCCATTTTTTGTAAAGACATAATTTTCCCACTTATTGAAATAATAACAGTGGTGGGAATATTTTAGGCTACCCCACCTTTAGCGGGGATAATTCGGGAGGCGGGCTTTGCTGAAAAAGATCCGGTGCCTGATAGCTGTTTTTCCAATAAAACTCTGGAATTACCTGAGTCTCGAACACGGGCAAAACGATCATAACTTTTGCATCTTGCACCAATAAATGTGTCATCGACGGTAAATGATCCTGATGATCTTCACCCAGTTCAAAATCGTTCCCGATTTGCTTTAAATGATCTAGCTGCGAATGATACAAATGTTGTCGGTTATCACTGGTACACAAAGTATTTTGATGGTGACCGAAATGATAGCGCTGTAGCGATGCCTGCTCTTCATGGGCACAAAAGGCTGCTGCCACATTCCAAAGACTTTGGAACATGAACAATCCAACCAAGACTGTAATCCATGTTGCAAGACGCATAAGAAAGCCAGATAAAGCGATTCATCTGCCATTATAGAGCCTATCCTCTGTCTATCAAGACTTTATTCAATTCATCCAGAATAAGTAGCTTAATTCACCTAGATGCTCAGATTGGCTGAATATTTTTATACCTGCTAGATTATAAATAAGCCAGCCCTGGAGCGGACTGATACTGCCTGTTCAAAGCTCCATCAGACCTGTCAATCATCCAGGTTGATCAGGCTCAATCCTGGATTTTTGTAGTTTACCTGCTCTGAAATCTCAAACCGAAATAGCCCTTATCTTGCTCATGCTGATCCAGCACCTCGCTACCGACAGTTTCGATTGAGGACTTTATTTCTCAAAGATTTCTTTTAAATCACGCGGCATGCCTTGGGCAGATTTAAACTCTCCTTTACTATCGCGCCAGACCATAGACGGCGTTGAGAAAAACCCATATTTCTCCATCAAGCCTTCATTAAAGTCAATTTTTTCTGCAATCTCTTTAGGAATGCTGCTCGCCGGTTTCAAGCGATTCTTGGCTTTATCCGCATTCATCTTGGCAAACACGGCGACCGGATCTTTGGACTTCAACAAGGTGGCAATCTGAGCCCGACTTTCTTCACGGATTACCCCGACCTGAATATGACGTAACTGGACTTTGCCAGATTGAACCCATGGACGTGCCTCTCGCCAAAGTTGATAACAATAAGGACAATTAGGATCTGAAAATACATAGACAATACGTGGCGCTGTTTTTTGCCCATCCTGAATCCAGGTGGCTTTTTCCAGAGTCTTCCATACATCATCCAGAACCGCCTGTTTGGCATGTTGATTCATGGCTTCAATCGACAGGTTTTCTCCTTTGGCATTATATAAGTCACCCTGGATGTAATACTTCTGGTCATTAGAAATAAATACCGTTCCAGGATGCTGATTGCTATGCCCAACCCAACCAGTCATACCGCTGGGTGCAGGAATTTGCTTCACAAACTGAAAGCCTTCCTGCGTAATCTGTGTTTTAAGGTCTGTCGCGGCTGAAGCAAAGGCTGTACTGCCTGCGAGCAACATAAAAATAAACGTGCGTTGTGTCAGTCTCATCATAAAATTCACCCGGTCAAGTTAAGGTTGTAGAGAAATTTTGCTTAAATAGTGCTGCAACATTGCAGGACTTAACTCCCCCATATGCCGTTCTACCAGCTGGCCCTGTGCATTAAAGAACAAGGTACTAGGCAAGCCGAACATATTCAGCTGTTGAGGCAGCTCCCCATATGGATCAAGTAATACATGCTTAAAATCAAGCTGATAACGTTTTAAATAATCACGGACTGTGACGCCATCTTCACCCTGATTCAGCATGATAAAATAAATGTCAGGATATTGATCATGGGCCCGCTGTAAAACCGGCATTTCTCGATGACACGGCGGACACCAGCTGGCCCACATATTAATCACCGTAGGCTGTCCGGCGAACTGCTGGAGTGCGATCTGCTCTGCTGTTTCCCCGGTTTGATTCAAAGAAGAAAAGCTTAAATCCGGGAAGTGTGTTTCCTGTTTCACACTGGCTTGCAGCGCTATACCTGTACCTAAAAGCAGCGTAAAAATAAAGACAAAGCTAAGCCTCGAGGTATAAGCCAAACCTTTATTTTTCCAGAAAAACCAGCCCAATCCGAAGAGAGCACCGCCAATTAAATGAAATCCCTTGTCCTGAATTTTAAAGATGTCGATCATGGAAGTGGAATACGCATCCCAATGCAGCATGATAAAAACCATTCGTGCTCCGATCAGCCCGATCAACACACTGGTCCATAGGGAGTCCTGAAACACCTGAAAGATCGCTGGGTCCCAATTCAGTTTCCGGCTAACCAGATGAGCGACAATCGACACTCCAAGTAGGGCGACTAAAAGAATGATCAGTGTCCAAGGCAACATCAACGGACCAAGATGTAAGGCTTCAGAAGAAATCATGGCTGTCCTCCTGCCTGAAGCTGTTTTAATCGTGTCAGTAGCTGCTCTGCACTAAATGTGCCGGTCAGTCGAAGTCTGCGCTGCTCCTGCTGCGAAGCATCCAGCATGATCATGGTCGGCGGCCCCAGAATCTGCCACTGTTTTAATATTTCATCCTGACTTGGATGGTAATGAGTGAGATCCAACTTAATCCTCACAATATCCTGCAGCGCCCTCTGTACATCTTCACGTGGTAACACTTCATGCTCAATAGGCTGACAGGCTACGCACCAGTCGGCATAGACATCAATGATGACAGCTTGTCCTTGAGACTGGACAAGTACGCGGCTCAGCTCCTCTGCCGTGCTTACCTTCTGCCATTCCAGTACGCGTTCTGCCTGAGTGATATTAAGCTGGGCAACAGCCTGGTTAAGCTGCCAAATACCTCCGGCAGCAAACAGAAGACTTAACACCGCCACTATGGTTTTCGGAATTACCCGTGATAAATGAGGCAGCATTTTCAGCAGGCAATAGCCTGCAAGTAATAACAGGGTCAAGCCCAACAGGCTAAAATATACTACTCCCGGAATGAAGGGACGTATAAAATAAATCGCCAGAGCCAGCATCACAAAACCAAAGCTGAATTTAAGACGATCCATCCATACACCGGGTTTAGGTAAATATTTTGCCCCAAATACTGAAGCAATAAATATCGGCAAGCCAAGACCCAAGCCAAGTACAAATAAATAGCTGGCGCCCATCACAGGCTGATTCAACTGAGAAACAAATAACAGGGCTCCGGCCAACGGCGCACTCATACAAGGGCCTACAATCAAGGCCGCGATCACACCCATCAAGAAGGCACCGAACAATGTGCCGCCCTTTTGACGCTGCTGCCACTGGTCCAGACGCTGTAACAGCCCCTGTGGCAAGGACAGTTGAAACGCCCCGAACAGGTTAAAAGCAAACAGAACAAAGAGAAGAGCAAAAAAGCCAATGAATGCCGGACTTTGGAACCACCGCTGGAAGCTATAACCTAATTGCGCCACTGCCAGTCCCATCAACGCATAGACAATCGCCATACCTACAACAAAAGCACCTGCAATCAATGCAGCCCGGTAACCGGTTTTACGCTGAACCAGAATTCCCGAAAGAATAGGAATCAGAGGCAAGGAACAGGGTAGAAAAGCCAACAGGATGCCGAGTCCTAAAAACACCAGTAAATTAATCAATAGATTCTGGCTCGAAAGCAGGCTAAAAAAGAACTGGTCATTATTCCATTGAGATTGCATAGGGCTTGTGGCCTGATCAGCCGGTGTCTGAAGTTCTGTCTGAGGACTGACTTCACTTGCGGCCGGTGTCAGCGTTTTATCAGCGACTGGTTCAGTCTGCGGCAGCAAGACCGGAATTTCAGATATTTCTTCGATATCTTTATTACTTAAATTTTCTGCTGCTGGCGCTGGTTTTTTTTCCTGAACCAGTCCCGGTTCAGCGACTGGTTCAGGTTGCAACACAGCATTAGCAGTAGAGTCCAGATTTAACAGCTTTTTGGTTTCAGTGATTCTCTGGGCAGGCAACAACCCTTCAGCATCAGTTTGAATCGTGCTGCGTTGTACCGGATAACATAAGCCGCTTTCTGCACAACCTTGCCACTGAATACTCAGCGTTTGCTGGGGCTGTACTTTAATCTGCGTTTTGACTTGCCCATAATGTACTGGAGTCAGACCAAAATTGGGATCATCCTTATCTTGAGGTGCCGGCAAATTCAGCTTGAGCGGTGTTTGCCCCTGACTGACTTTCAACTGATCATGATAAAGATAATAACCATCCGCAATCTTCCAGGTGAGTTCGGCTTTATCCTGGCTGGTCGATACCGCCTGGAACTGAAAAGCTTGATCAGGCGGCAGATAGTCAGCATAGGCATTATTTAGTCCTATGCACACCATGATCCAAAATACTCTGCAAATCCAAGCCATCATCCCTATCTCGTTTCATTTCATCACGGCCATTATCAGGAATCTAAAATTAAGGGAGCATTAACAGGCAGAATCATTTATAAAATAGACACAGTATCGGAAGGAAAGAGTATGTTCGTCGTCCTGGTAGAAGATGATCCCTATATTGCGCAGAGTATTTGTGCAGCTCTGGATTTTTTAAATATTTCTGTAGAGCATGTCAGTACAGCACGTACAGCGGATTATTTTGTCCGCCATAGCGCCGTAGATCTGTGTCTGCTCGACTTGGGACTGCCGGATCAGGATGGCCTGGAGTTACTAAAACAGTGGCGCCAGGACCAGATTCATCTACCTGTACTCGTGCTGACAGCACGTTTACATACTCAGCAATGTGTAGAAGCCTTAAACCTGGGCGCTGATGACTATCTGACCAAGCCTTTTGAGCTGGATGAACTGATTGCCCGTATCCATGCCCTTAGCCGGCGCCATCGGGGCTTTTCATCGAATATCTTGCAGTTTGCAGACCTCAGCTTGAATCGCGATACCCAGGAAGTGTTCTATCAGCAGCAGGCCATTCAGCTGTCCAGACGTGAATACAGTTTACTGGAGACCCTGATGAGTCATCCCAACCAGATTCTGAAAAATGAGCAGCTACTGGATAAACTCTATGGTTATCAGGACAGTATTGAGAGCAATGCCTTAAATGTGCATATTTACCATCTGCGTCAAAAATTAAATGCTGATTTTATCCAGACCATCCGTGGTGTGGGTTATATGTTTAAAGCTCCCGGGGAAAGCTGATGCGTAGCTACAGTTTGAAATGGCGTCTGGTCATCAGCTTATTACTGGTCTTTTTGTGTTTATGGAGTATCGTTTTTGCCTGGCTGTACATTGACCTGCAAAAACGCCTGCAAGAGACGCTGGATCAACGCCTTTCTGCATCGGCGCATATGGTGGCGCGCCTGATTCAACAACTTCCCGTGCAAGCCATTCATCATGAACTGATACAGCAACCCAATAAATCGGCAGATGCTGAAAACCTGATTGCCTGTGAAGTGTCTCTGTTCAGCTCGGATATTTCAGTGGGCCAGCAGGTTTTGGCCAAAACCCGGGGAGCGCCTGCCAACCTGAGCCAACAGCCGTCTGGATTCAGCACCTGGCAATCTGGCGGCATTGAATGGCGCAGCTATGTACTGCGTAAAGGTGATATACAGATTGTCGCCGCTGAGCGCATGTTCCTGCGTGAATCCTTGTTACAGCAGATTTTACGATCCGTACTTATTCCCCTGATGCTTTCCTTATTGATCTGTACCATCCTGATTGTACTGATTATTCGCAGGGAATTTAAAAGCCTGGATGACATCGCCCAGCATTTAAGTCAAAAGAATTTAACCCTGACGGCGGCAACCCAATATTTAACCGATCTTGACCCTAGACATATTCCGCATGAAGTACAGCCTTTCGTCGACAATTCAACACAACTGATTCAAAAGCTGCATCATAGTCTGGAAAATGAAAAAGTCTTTACGGCCTATGCCGCCCATGAATTACGCAGTCCTTTAACTGCCATTAAAACCCATGTCCAGCTGGCCCAGTTGATGGCACAGCACGAGGCATCGCCCAAGTTACAGCAAAATTTACAGCAGGCCGATACCAGTATCCGCAGATATGCCGAGCTTCTGGAGCAGCTTTTAACGCTTTCTTCTCTGGAACACAATAAAATAGAAGAATTAGGCTCAACAGAAGTAGCAAGCGTATTAAGACAAGTTATTCAAGACCTGCAACCAGCTTATCCTGCGCTCCAGTCAAGCCTGAATATCGACTGGGAAAGCCTGACCAGCATTCAGCTGCCAGACTTTGCCTTATATACGGTTTTAAAAAACCTGATGGAGAATGCGGCTTTGCATGCACATGCCGATGTTATTTCTATATCTATGCAAGATAAATCTATGATTTTTCAAGATAACGGCAGTATATTGGATCAAACTGAAATGGAGAATCTGGGACAGCGCTTTTGGCGTAAATCTTCCCAGCAACCCGGTCATGGCTTAGGTCTGTCTTTGGTTAAAACGCTCTTAAGAAAATATCATTACCATCTGGAATTTCAGGCTGCTCAGCCACATGGTTTAATGGTTAAATTAAGTCCATTGTCTGACTAAATACATGATCAGAAAAAACTCAGGATTTAGGCCTGATCAATTGCAGACATAATGAAGTACACATTCATCCTGAAGATGAGCAGCGAGAAACTGATCAGCAAGACTATTTTTGCATTTTTCCACGCCCGTACTTAATATGCCGCTTATAACAATTAATATTAAAAAACCTAATGCTTTATCTTCTTAGCATCATACTTCTGCTCTTTCTTATCCATTACTACAGACTTCACCAGACGACCTCGATAACCAGTGAGTTTCTTCTATATCTGTTTATTTTTCTTATCATAATCTGCATCAGAAGTGCCTGGCGTGTTCTGACTTAAAAAAAACACTTAGCACCATCCAAAATCCATGCCTGACATCACAACACGGCGCGAATAGAATGCCTGTATATGACAAACTAACACGATGATATTCTGGGTGTAGCCTTTTCAACTCACTAAAGCCGGTTTTAATTATAGGTATGGTCAAGGCACTAAGAGTTTAAGCATAGATAAAATGGCTTTTAGAATCGGTTCAATCCCCCCTCCAACACCCCACCTAATCTGTGATTGCTATTTTTATGGGCTCTAAGCACGGCCTTTATATGCTCTCACCATCTGATCGCTGATATCCTCTGGATAACAAAGCGGCTTATACCCACCCGCCCGGTTATAAGCACTACGCTTACCGCATCGACTCCCATTTTTTGCAGTATTGTATGGACAAGGACAATTTCCCGGATAACTTTCAATCGATTGCTGAATCATTTTTTGCTTAATCGCTTCAGTACTTTGTCCATTTTGTTTCGCTTCCGCCCCAAAAGCCAAACATAGTCCTAATAAAACTAGAATTTTTTTCATTATATTCACCTCTTAGACAGATTCTATACAGAGTGAATACTTATGTGAATTATTGACTTTTAAGTATTTCTTTAATTCATTCCAGTCATCTTTGAAACCATAAAAAAACCCGCCATATATTAGCGGGTTGTTTCTCAAAACAGTCCTGTCTTATAGACGAACCAATTCCACAATTTTTTCAGTCAGTTCTTCAACCGCTTCTTGAACATAAGTCACATCAGCGCCTTCGCTCACTTCAGTGATAACCACCACACCCGTTTCACGAAGCAGCGCAACCTGCTCTGCGGTTAAACCTGATTTGGCAAGAGCAACCACACCTTGTTGAATTAACAGGCTTTCTAGGGCTTGGGCACTTTCCAGAGCTTGGGCAGATACAGATACTATCGCAGGCTTCTGCCCTAGACGTGCAGCACGATCTTCAGCAGTAACAGGATTGGTATGAACTAACCATTCAACCGCTTCCTCAACCATGCCGGCACCGACAGTTACGTTACTTAAGCGGTCAATAAAGATAAACGAACCGGTATGGCGACTGTCCTGATAACGGTCAAAGACCACAGGCGCATCAAACTCGATGACGACATCAGCAATCGTATTCAGATTAAGCTGCTCTACCTGAGTTTTTTCCAGTGTATTTACGTCCACACGGTAATTAATCTGTTCCACTTTGGCAGGAACGATTTGTGTACCTAGCTTCACATTATAAAGCTTGCCCTTTACCAAAGGCTGATCATTCATCCATACCACAGAAGCACGAACTGAACGTGATGCCAAAGGTGTATCCCCTGCTTTGACCAGCATGTTGCCACGAGAAATATCAATCTCGTCATTCAGCGTCAAAGTAATGGCTTGACCTGCAAAGGCACGTGGCAAGTTACCATCAAAAGTCACAATTTCTTTTACCGTCGACTTTTTACCCGACGGCAAGGCCACAATCTCCTCCCCTACTGCGATTTCACCGAGCGCGATTG
This sequence comes from Acinetobacter sp. RF14B, assembly GCF_006864105.1. Lineage (NCBI taxonomy): Bacteria > Pseudomonadati > Pseudomonadota > Gammaproteobacteria > Moraxellales > Moraxellaceae > Acinetobacter > Acinetobacter sp. RF14B. The sequence continues at coordinate 9,913 of NZ_SMTB01000001.1, forward strand.
TACCGCAGAACCCGCGAAAATCCAGATTTGGACGATTGACATACTGTACAGGTAAACGGAATTCCTGTTTGTCTGCCTGATGAGAAACCTCCACCGACTCAAGCGTCCCCATTAAGGTCTGCCCGGTATACCACGGTGTGTGTTCAGACTTGTTCACCACGTTATCGCCATTCAAGGCCGAAATTGGGGTAAATACGATATTCGCCGGTTTGCGATCCCCTAACTGATTCACAAAGCTGGTGTATTCGGCCTGAATCTCGTTGAAACGTGCTTCAGAAAACTCCACCAGATCCATTTTGTTAATGGCAACAATAATGTTCTTAATACCAAGCAGGCTGGCAATAAAGGTATGACGGCGCGTCTGGGTCTGTACGCCATAACGGGCATCAATCAGGATAATCGCCAGATCCGCAGTCGACGCACCAGTCGCCATGTTACGGGTATATTGCTCATGTCCCGGCGTATCCGCGATGATGAACTTACGCTTTTCAGTCGAGAAATAACGGTAGGCCACATCAATGGTAATGCCCTGCTCACGCTCAGCTTGCAGGCCATCAACCAGCAAAGCCAGATCAGGTGCATCGCCAGTCGTACCAACTTTTTTTGAATCCCGGGTTACCGCTTGCAGATGGTCTTCATAGATCAGCTTTGAATCATATAACAGACGACCGATCAGGGTCGACTTGCCATCATCTACATTACCGCAAGTCAGGAAACGCAGCAGGTCTTTATTTTCATGTTGCTTTAAGTAAGCCAGAATATCCTGGCTGATCAGTTCTGATTGATGAGACATGGCTCAAACTCCACAAATGCTTTAGAAATCAGTTTTAATCTTTCACGCACCTCCATCTTTCTTTCATAAAAAGAATGGTTATTCCCCCTCTTGCACCAAAAGAGGGTTAGGTGGGAGATTAATTAGAAGTAGCCTTCCTGTTTTTTCTTTTCCATCGAGCCCGCTTCATCATGGTCAATCATACGTCCCTGACGTTCAGAGCTGGTTGCAAGCAACATCTCCTGGATAATCTCAGGCAAGCTATCGGCTTCTGACTCGACTGCCCCGGTTAATGGATAACAGCCCAGTGTACGGAAACGTACCGATTTCATTTCTGGAACTTCGCCTTGTTTCAGTGGCATGCGTTCATCATCTACCATGATCCAGGTGCCGCCACGTTCAACTACCGGGCGTTTCGCTGCATAGTACAATGGAACAATTGGAATCTGCTCCAGATAGATATATTGCCAGATGTCGAGCTCTGTCCAGTTCGACAATGGGAATACACGAATACTTTCGCCCTTGTTGACTTTACCGTTATACAGATTCCACAGTTCTGGACGCTGGTTTTTCGGGTCCCAACGGTGTTTGCTGTCACGGAATGAATATACCCGTTCTTTTGCACGTGATTTTTCTTCATCACGACGCGCGCCCCCAAAGGCTGCATCAAAGCCATACTGATCTAGTGCCTGTTTCAAACCCTGAGTTTTCATGATGTCAGTATATTTGGAACTGCCGTGATCGAATGGATTGATGCCTGCGTCGCGACCTTCTTTATTTTGATGAACGATCAAATCAAAACCATGGGTTTTTGCCATGTTGTCACGAAAGGTGATCATGTCTTTAAATTTCCAGCCCGTATCTACATGCAGTAGAGGAAATGGAAGTTTTGCAGGGTAAAACGCTTTTAGGGCTAAATGCAGCATAACAGCTGAATCTTTACCGATTGAGTAAAGCATAACCGGATTTTCAAACTCGGCAGCAACTTCGCGAATGATGTGAATACTCTCAGCTTCAAGCTGTTTAAGATGAGTAAGTCTTTCCTCATTTAATGACATGGACAACCTGCGGATTACACGTGTACTTAATGACACTTTATAGAAATTTATAATTATTATAGAGAGTAACTTTTTATAACGATTGCTTGTTTTATGATATTCATATCTCAAAAGCTCATATAAAACTTCACTAATATCAACTATCAATTTTAGTGAATCCAAATTTCAAGCTAAACTAGCACCATTCCATCAGCCTCCTCCTTAGTATATTTTTTATAGTTTTTTTAAAAAAATATAATAGAAAAATCAACTAAAGTGGGGTTCACAAGCGATAGAAAAAAACTAGAGTTGCAGGAATTTACCCTCTAAATTTTATTCTTTTATATGCCCTATAACACTTTCGATCTTGCAACCTTAAAAGCCTCCCTAGAAAAAGCACGGCTTGCTGGCTATCTCTATCAGCATCAATCCTCTATTTTGGTATTACAGGAACCATTGACTGAAGATGGCAGCCCTTTAAATATTTATCTGCAGCATGAACTGACGGCAGACCAGATCGGCATCCAGTTTGGTTTGCGCCAACAGGAAGGACATTGGGAGTATCTGCTCGGTATTACCTACAGTAACCAGAATGCTGCTTATGAAATTGGTGCCGGTAATCTAAAAGGTGATCAAAAGGCCTTTAACCTGCTTTATGCTTTTTATAATTACCCTAAAGCCTTTTATCTGGTGGCTTTACCGCTCTCTGCAAATACCCAGACACTGGAACAGGCTTTACAGCAACAGTTATTTAATCAGCCTGAACTTCAGTTTTTGGAAAGCGCAGTCAAAACCAACCCGATGGGTGAGCAGGTGAAATGGATGAAATCTTATCTTTTACAGCAGGCGCTGGACATGAAAGTTCGCATCCAAACAGCCCTACTTTAAGTGCTTCTACAAACGCTTCTCCCCTCCAGAGTAGGATCATCATACTCACTTTCCCTACTCTCTCTTTTATACACCCCCTCATGCTTGAATTTTCTTGTTTTTACTTTTATATGTCCATTCATCTAATAAATATTATAAAAATGAATTTATGATTAAAAACTTTGCGCTTGATCTTTTTCTATGCTTAACTCTCCTTAAGTGCATAACATTAAATACTAGACTTTTTCAATTTTCATTCTAGTATTTTATGTAATCCATTGGATACAATTTGAATGATAACTGTTATCTTTTATCCATTATATATTTGACCATAACCATAAATATTTGAGACAACAGCAATGTGGGAACTGTTCACTCATCCTTCAAATATCGTATTCAGTATCAGCTTAAGCCTGATGCTGATGTTTGCAGCTTTGGAGTGCGTACTATTGATTCTAGGAGGTGGCTCGCAGAATATTCTGGAGCAGTTCTGGCCCCATGACGCCGTACAGGCCGATATTGCAGTTGAACAGAATTCGGGAATATTGTTTAAAGTATTGGACTGGCTTTATATTCGCCAGTTACCTTTTTTTATCTGGCTGATTATTTTTCTGACCTGTTTTGGTTTGAGCGGCTTCTTGATTCAAGGCATTTTTGAATATTTTAGCAATCAGTTGTTCAACGTTTGGATTATCACCCCTGCCTGTCTGTTGCTGTGCATGCCTGTTGTACGCTGGTGGGCAATGCTGGCCACTAAAGTTATTCCTCAGGAGGAAACCACAGCCCTCTATAGTGACGAGCTGCTTGGATGCAAAGCCATTATTATTTTAGGTGAAGCGAAGCTAAATTCTCCTGCACAGGCCAAGGTGCGTGATCCATATGGTCATACGCATTATGTACTGGTTGAACCAGAACAGAATCATATTCTTCAGCAAGGTCAGATAGTTGTGCTAACCCAAAAAACTAAAAATGGCTTCCAAGCTATAGAGTATTAGGGTCTGTTGGCAATTCATCTATGTTTGCAACCAGAAAGATATATTTCGCAAGCTTTTTAGCTGATATAGGGCGTGAGGCAGGAAATCCAGTCTTCTAAATACATGATTCATCACCAGATAGCGGCAAGAATATGCTCGTTCCGAAAGGCAGTAGCTCGTTTCCTTCTGCATCCTCATTTGCGGTTTTTATTTAATCCCTTGCTTTATGCAAGCTATTTTTATTTTTCTCTGCATCTCTAACAGTAAAGAATACAGAACACTACATAAATTCTCCCGGAGCCAGGTTTTTTCTATTACAGTATTTATCCTGATTTTGTTTTTTATAGTAAGCCTCATGTCTTATTTTTTAGATAAAAAAAAATTGAATACCCTACTGATGTGTATAACAACTCTGCCTTTATTTGCATGCAACCCCTTATCTCACTCCAAGGCACCGGTCTTCATTAAAAACCATCCAATTAATGTGCTTGTTGCGAAATACCAAGCAGAAAACCTTCCACCTTCTAAAATGATGAAAATTGATCAAATGCGTATTATGCATATTGATCTCGACTATGTTTTCGATACTGATAAAGAACAGCAACAACGCAATATTAAAGCTTTGATTGCACGTATCCAGCAAATTCAACCTAATACGATATTTTTACAAGCATTTGCCGATCCGGATGCCAATGGGTCGGCAGATCAGGTTTATTTTAAAAACAGGCATATTCCAACACGAAATAATTTATTCCCTACAGTTCTTAGCGAAATTAGACAGTACACTCAGGTTAAACAGATCTATGCATGGCTTCCGCTGATTGCTTGGGAGTCTCCGGAAACTGAGTCTCTTCAGTATGTGACTCATAGCCAGGGAGCTAGCTCAGGCTATATTCGTATCAGCCCTTTTGACCAAAAAAATATGAACTTAGTGGCAGAGATTTTTATTGATTTTATTCAGAATAATCCAGTCGACGGCATTTTATATCATGACGATATTACCCTCAGTGATTATGAAGATAACTCTCAAATCGCTAAAAAAACCTATGGCTCTTGGGGATTTAAAGATTTATCTATTTTAGGTCAACCACAACATCCTGAACAGTTTAAATTTGCACAATACAAGACCGCTTATCTTGACCAGTTTGCAGCAGGCATTAGCCAGATTTTAAAAAAACAACAACCTCACCTGCTGACCGCACGCAATATGTATGCCCCCGTTGTACTCAATCCGAAAAGTGAACAATGGTTTAGTCAATCTCAAGCCAGTACACTGGTGCATTATGACTATAATGCAATTATGGCCATGCCCTATATGGAAGAAAGCACGAATCACCAGCAATTTTATTTAGACCTTATTGCTCAGGCAAAAAAATACGACCCAACTTTGGATCGTACGATTTTCGAGCTTCAAGCAGTCAACTGGAGAAATAATCAAAAAATCTCCACTCAAGAACTCGCTAAAACCATGGAGTTACTAAAACAACATGGTGTTAAACACTTTGGCTATTATCCTGACGATTTTGTGCAGCAACATCCACATGCGTCCACTTTGCAGTCGGTATTTCCAGCTGATCACTCAGATCATAAGCCCTAAGTTCACCTTCTTCACTGTAGTGTAAGGTAATATTTTTTGCTTGCTGTAAACGCCTGATATCATAAGTATTTACACTAAAACTTTGAGCCAGATCCGTGGTTGTGACGTTCTTCGGAGATAATCGCTTTTCCTTATTATGAAAACGATACCAGTTATAACCTGCCCAAAGAAACAGACATGAAATGAACGTCGCGATAAGCCCCATCAACTGAAATAAATTTAAGGATTCTTTGGGCATTTCGGCCACAACCAGCTGGTCATAGACCAAACCGCCTTCCACCCACCAAAAGAACAAGGTCAGCAACGGCATAAACAACCACATCCATACCACCCAGCCGAATGCCAATAAGCTATAACCTACCGCCTTATTACGAACATATTCAGGTTGATCAATATAAGCAGGAATATCGAGTAATGCTTTGTCGGTAACGACTTTAAATACTTCCTTTTTTTGCATCTCCAGCCTCCCTTCTAAAGCCACGATCTGGACTCACCCATCGTGCACGTTTTTGAGTTTTTAATAATGTTTTAGGCACCGCAACCACTGTGGTCATCATAGTCAAAACCCAGAAGAATAAAGGATACCAGATGACCCAAAAATAGTTTCTTAAAATACGGCCACGGTCATAGCGGTTATCAATCATCAGACTGACAAAAAACTGAATAAGACAGGTGACCCCTAGAATTACTCCATACCACTGTGGAACCAGTGACTGGATGGCCCACTCACCTGGCAAAGGAAAAAATAGCCCATACAGGTAAAGCAATATAATACCAAACATGACATAGGCCCAAACGATACTGATCATGGACTCGATCACAACCGGCCACATACGGCGTAAACGCCAGTTAAACATTTTTGGAGTATATGCCAATAGCACTTCAATTCCACCTTGAGCCCAGCGCAGGCGTTGTTTCCATAAGCCCTTAAAGGTTTCAGGCATATAAATATAGCCGAGTGCATTCGGCACATACTGCAGATCCCAATGATCAAACTGCAAACGCCATGACACATCGATATCTTCCGTAATCATGTCATCACGCCAATATCCAATACGGTCTAAAGCCGTTTTACGAAATGCAACCAACACTCCGGATACAGTAAAAATACGACCATATGTACGTTGTGCACGCTTAATGAGACCAATAATAGATGAGAATTCACCCACCTGGATTTTACCCAAAATACTTGAACGATTAATAATTCTTGGATTTCCCGTCACCGCACCTACACGCGGATAATGGGTTAAATGATGCATCATCCATAGCACTGCATGTGGATGCAGCAACGCATCTCCATCGATACACACCAAATATTCATATTGACTCACCATGGCACCGGCCTTTAATGCATAAGCCTTGCCTTGATTCTCAGCCAGATGGACAACGCGTAACCGTGGATAGGTCTGCTGCAATTCATCTAGAATTTCAGCCGTTTTATCACTGCTCCCATCATTGATAGCAATCACTTCAAAGTTGGGATATTGGGTTTGCATTGCATATTTAATGGTTTCACGGACTTGTTCTTCTTCATTAAAACAAGGGATTAAAATACTACAGGCATGTTCACTCGGTTCAGGAATCTCCTGTTGTTTATATTCACGTTTTAGAAAAAACCATAGTCCGCCTGCAATCCATAGCCAAGCCATAAAAAGTGGATATAAAAATGCAAAACCAAAATAATAGTCATTAAAACTCAAATTCGATAACCATTGCATTACTTTTTCTCCAAAACTTTTTGAGTAAATGGATCACGGTAATTCAATGGGCTGTCATTTAAACTCAGCTCAGGATAAAGGTTTTGATGAATTACCCGGGTATGATTAAAACTGTAATTATTCACACCGACTTTTTGGATCGCTAAACTTCTAAGTTGCTGATAAGATTTTTTGAGTTGTTTCACTTGTTGTTTTGTCAGTTGATCGGGGATGTTAAAACTGGCAATTAAATGCTGCTGTTCTTTATCATTAAAAGTCTTAACCTGCTTTAAGAGCGCGTTAAACACTTCAGGTTGCTGAATAGGATCTAATTCAATATAAATAAAATCGGCATAATCCAAGCTGTAGTCAAGGAGAGCTTTTAAACCTTCAAGCTGCGTTTGATCTAACTTAAATTTCAAGGCAGTCTGATAGTTATTACTAATATTGGCATAGTATTTTGCTTGAGCTTTGGTGCGTTCTTTGATTTGAAACACCTGTTCCACCTGCGCCTCGCATTCTGCCTCCCAATTTTTCTGACGCAGCGCACAGGCCAGCATAGAACCGGTATCCAGCATTAAGCCTTCTATCGAGGTATTGTTCTTCACCAAGTCAGCCGTCATCGCAGCCAGGTCTAAGTTCTGTTCAGTTTCCAAGCTCACTGGAAATTCGGCATAGACACGATTCCCAATCCGTGTCCGCGACTGCCACACTACACGGTTAAGCATATCTTGCTGCATGTGTAATTGGCGGTTTGGAAAATAGGCAACATCGATTTTTCCATCACCATTGCGATCAGATACCGCTTTAAGAATAAGCGTATTGGTTTTTAGAGCATCAATGCTATCCAGTAACTGTCCGAGTTTCTGATTGAACTGTTCATTATTGCCAGAGTGCATTTCAGCCAAGTCAAAACGCAGAAAGCTCTTGCGCTGCTTATAGGGTGCACGCACATAATTCAAAAACTCCAACATTTCCTGACTAATCATTTCAGGCATCGGATTATCCATGATCAAAGCACGTTGGTAGGTTTTCACCGAGTCAGCGAGTGGCGCGACACTTCCCAAGCTAAATGACATTGGGAAACCAGCTTTAGCTGCCAGCTCTTCACTTTCTGCCGTCACGGCGCCATAAGGCCAAAAAATCGCGCGGGTATTTATACCTAATTCACGATCTAACACCTGTTTTGATTTCTTTAAGTCTGCAATAACACGACTGCGATATTCATTATCTGTTTCATAACGCTTTTGCTTTTCCAAATATTCACGCGTAATTGCCGCAGGTTGCATATTTTTCTGGGGATTGGCCAAAATACCGTGATGCATATTATCTGAGTGCGATACGAATTCAGCATAGCCCGATGCAACCATTTCGCGCATCTGTGACCAGGTCATTAAGTTGCCTGTCCCATAGGCTTCATAGGCATCCTTGGTATTTCCATTAATCCAGCTGGTCGGTATCGCAAATACCGCTGGCATTTTATATTGTTTTAAAAGTGGAAAAACACGGCTATAGCTACTTAATGCACCATCATCAAAAGTTAAAAGTAGCGCTTTATTGGGTAAGGTTTTTTTGCCTTGCCGCGCCAACCAAATATCTTCTAAACGAATCGGTTGCCAGCCTTCACGTTTAATCCATTCCAAATATTGCGCTAAATTTTTCGTACTAATGGCATAAACATCACGGTCACCGCGCTTTGCTACATCATCCCGAACATCATGGAAAGTTAGGGTCACAAACTGATTATCTTGCAACTTGATTTGTTTTGGCTTTTGTAATTCTGCATGAGCATTTATTGGTACTACAACTGTACTGGTTAAACTCAAGGCTATCAAAATATTGGATAATGTTTTCATTAGAAACGCCCCTCAAAGCCAATCACACCATAAGTTCTTTCCTCTGAGTCACCATCATATGGATGTACTCCCCAACCAATGCCGTAATGAAGCTTCCATGTTCTCGACAGTTGCCATTCATGTTGGTAATAGACGTTATAAATTGCGTCTGCCGAATAATCTTTCTGTTTATAGGTTCCTGCACTTGCTTCAAAGTGCTGACTAAAGTGACGATCATAATTCCGCCATGTCATCCAGTCATGGGCTAAACCCAGTTCTAAGCTGTAATTGGATTCAGGATTAAAATAGTCTGCAGCAATATCATCATTTTTCCCATAATAACCACGCAGACTTGCCTGGGTAATATGATGGGGTGCCTGATAAACTTGCTGCATAAAGTATGCAGCCGCTTCTTGCCGTGTGTTGCCATCATCAATATCCGTTAGCTGATAGGTTGCTCCAGCCTTGCGAGATTCGTTTTGTTGCCAGTTAAAACCAACGTTATAAGATTGACCATCAAAACCACGTCGAACAGCTTGCAAAGGAATATCTGCCTGACTGTTATACGCCATATGATAATTCCAGTGATCATTAAGCCACTGCGACCACTCAAGCTCAGCTCCGAACCGGTCGCCATCTGTGGTCTGTGATAGGGCAATGCTGGCGTGTTTTCGATTTGAAGCCCATTCCACCCCAAGTCCAATACGGCTATCATCCACTTCACCATCATCAAAATCAGACCAGCGATAGTCATGGGTGGCGTAGGCTCGATAGTTGTCATACAACCACGGGCTGTTGAGACGTGTCTGATGATCACGCTCACGAGCACCCTTTAACTGCACCAGTAAATCCCGGCTGTCCGATTTACTTTTTGAAAGGGTACTTTGGTGCTGAATAGTGGGACGGTTACGATCATTTAATTCCTTTTGACTCAGCTGTACACCGGTATCCAAAGGTGAGCGTTGCATCAAATCTGCATTTTGCGCACGCCACCACTGAATATTGCCTAAGGCCTGGCTATTTTGCATATGGTTAATACGTGTAGCCTGATCAACCGGCTCTACTCCTCGCAATTGAGCTAAATTACTCTCGGACAGCTCCGGTTTTTCTCGCCAACGCTGAATTAACGCCAGGTTATTTCGATAGCTCACATTATTCGGCGCCTGCGCGACCAACTGTTCAAAATATCGTTCAGCCATGGCATGTTCATTACGATAAGCGTAGTTCAACCCTTTTAAGCCCAGGTACTCTAAACGATCATCATGTGTGGTTCGATTTACACCTTTTGCCGCACTATAATTAAAGGTTGGCAATAAATGATCCATTTGAACAATCAGCTGATCTGCTTGTTTAAATTTTTCTTGCTCAATAAGGGAGTAATACAAGCCCGCATACACATCATAATCAGGATAGTTTTTTTCTGATAACAGACTGCGATAGTAGACTTCAGCCTGTTTGGGCTGACGTAATTTCAAATAACTGTCTGCCGCAGCATGGCGCACATAGGCTGGCATATCCAAAATCGGCAGATTCACTTTTTGCAATTCAGCCAAAACTTGTTTTGATGCCTGTCGAGCATTTAAGGCATAGCTATAGTCATAATAAAATTTGCGCCTAATCGCCTGATCTTCGGGAAGCGCAGCTTCATAATGCTGCATGTCTGCAATGACGTGATCTAACTTGCTGTAAGCCAACATGCCCTGATCACGATAAGTCAGCATACGCTGCGACTGAATTGCATTTTGAATGCGCTGAGAAAACTCATGAAGCTTCAAACTATGCTGCAGGTTTGGACGTAATGCACTTAAGTGATGATTTTGAATATATTGTTCAGCTTCTGCATAATCGCTATTCGCCATCAAGGCCAAAATATATTGCTCTTGTATATCGCCATCGACCTGCTTGTTTAGCGCAGCCTTCGCCGTTGCAAGTGCCTCGATCGGCATGTCGAGCAGCCGGTATGCATATGACATTTGCGCTAAATAGTCAGGACTCAGTTGATCCTGTTTGACTTGCGCCAGCAGTTGCTTTGCCTGAACAGTTTGACCCGATTCTGCATTTAACACACCCTGCCATACTAACCATTGTTGCTGTTGGCTTCTTTGATAAAAGGTGTCTGCCCACTTTTCAGCCGACTGGAATTGTTTTAAATCGCGTTGCCCTTTAATAACACTCAGCCATGCATATTCAGGAAAACTTTGAACATGGATGTTCGATAAATGATGCAGATCAGCCAATGTTAATTTTTGATGTGCATGTGCACTTACTATATAGTCTGCGAGAAGGTTTTGATTTTTTGGCTGTTCAACCAATAAAGCACTTAATTGACTTAGTCCCTCTTCAACCTGACCTCCCCGAATCAAAATGACACTTGCTTCCCTCAGTTGATCAATACTATCTGCTGCCTTTACACATGTAATCGAAGAAGTACTTGCTATAATACAAGTCACCCAGATTGACTTTTTATAATTCATATCCTTTCACACTATTTTAGTAAGTATCAATACACAACAAAATTATGTTAACTATGTCACACTATATTTCATAAAGTAAACAAAATATACAATATTTACAGTGATTATGGTTCGGATTTAAGATTTTTTTCACCTAGAACCACAATACTTCTATATGAAGATAAAAAAATCCCCAGTTAGGGGATTTTTTTAAAGAAGTTTTAACTTAAGCTAAACCTTTCTCTTTCAATACTTCCAACATAGTAGAACCGAGCTCAGCCGGACTACGTGTATACGCCATTCCTGCACGTTCAAAAGCTGCAAATTTTTCTTCTGCAGTGCCCTTTCCGCCTGAAATGATCGCACCGGCATGCCCCATACGCTTGCCTTTTGGTGCTGTTACACCCGCGATATAACCGACTACCGGCTTAGTGACATTCGACTGGATATATTCTGCTGCTTCTTCCTCAGCAGTCCCGCCAATTTCACCAATCATAATAATGGCTTCAGTTTCAGGATCTTCCTGGAACAGTTTTAAGCAATCAATCTGGTTCATGCCCGGAATTGGATCACCTCCAATACCGATACAGGTTGACTGCCCCAAGCCTAGCTTCGTGGTTTGCGCAACGGCCTCATAGGTCAAGGTACCTGAACGCGAGATAATTCCGATTTTACCTTTCTGGTGAATATGGCCTGGCATAATTCCGATCTTGCATTCTTCAGGTGTAATAATCCCTGGACAGTTTGGACCAATCAGGCGTGTACCATTGCCATTGGTTTCAAGATAACGCTTAGCCTTTAACATATCGAGTGTTGGTACGCCTTCAGTGATCACCACAATCAAACCAATACCAGAATCCACCGCCTCTACAATTGAATCCAGTACGAAAGGCGCAGGAACATAAATGACAGAAGCATCCGCATTGGTTTCACGAACCGCCTCACGCATGGTATTAAATACTGGTAGATCCAGATGGGTCTGACCACCCTTGCCTGGGGTTACCCCGCCCACCACTTGGGTACCATAAGCAATCGCTTGTTCTGAATGGAATGTGCCGTTTTTGCCAGTGAAGCCCTGTACCAATACTTTCGTGTCTTTATTAACTAATACGCTCATGTTAGATACCCCTTAAGCTTTCACAGCAGCAACGATTTTTTCTGCAGCATCAGCAAGGCCTGTTGCAGAAATTAATTTCAAACCAGATTTATCCAGTAATTGTGCTCCTAATTCTGCATTATTCCCTTGCAGGCGAACAACCACAGGCACTGTCACATTCACTTCCTGAACTGCTGCAATAATTGCTTCAGCAATCATGTCACAACGTACAATTCCACCAAAAATATTGATCAATACTCCTTGTACAGAGCTATCTGCCAAAATAATCTTAAAGGCTTCAATCACGCGATCTTTGGTTGCGCCGCCACCGACATCAAGGAAATTGGCCGGCTGTCCACCATAGAGCTTGATAATATCCATGGTTGCCATCGCAAGACCGGCCCCATTGACCATACAACCAATATTGCCCTCTAGTGCCACATAGTTCAAATCAAATTCAGAAGCTTTTAATTCACGCTCATTTTCCTGTGAGGTATCACGTAGTGCTGCAATCTCAGGCAGACGGTATAAAGCATTTGAATCAATACCAATCTTAGCATCCACACAAAGAATATCGCCATTTTCACGCACAGATAGCGGGTTAATTTCAAACAGGGCAAAATCATTTTCTATGAATGCGTCATAAGCTGCACTCATAATTTTGACAAACTGATTGATTTGCCCATCTTTAAGTTTTAGTGCAAAAGCGGCTTCACGTGCCTGAAATGGCAATAGACCAACCAGCGGTTCTACCTCAACTTTAATAATTTTTTCCGGGGTTTCTTCTGCGACTTTTTCAATATCAACACCGCCTTCAGTGGATACCATAAAAGTGACTCGGCGGCTTGAACGGTCCACCACAGCCCCTAAGTACAACTCACGCTCAACGGGATACACATCTTCTGATACCAGAATACTGTTTACCGGCTGTCCATTAGCATCCGTCTGATAAGTCACCAGACTTGAGCCAATAATCTGATTAGCATATTCGGCTGCTTCTTCTGCCGACTTTACCACTTTAACACCACCAGCCTTACCACGACCACCCGCATGAACCTGGGCCTTGAGGACTGCAAACTTTCCACCTAATTGCTCAAATGCCTGTACGGTTTCATCAGCATTAGTGGCAAGTATGCCTTCCTGTACTGGCATACCATATTTTTTTAATAACGCTTTGGCTTGATATTCATGTAAATTCATTGATTAACCTTTTACTACTTATTTGACTTGTTATACATCGACCCATATTTCTTGATTCACAATCAAGATTGGTGTTTTAGAACTCAATGTTGTTTCTTATCTTTATTCTTAGATGATTATTCATATAAAAACAACCACCAAATGCAAAAAGAGCGGCTTAAGCCGCTCTTTTTGGTATTACTTACGTTTACGCTGAATCGCGTGAATCGCTCGTCCATCCACTGCTAAAGCTGCTTCATGTACAACTTCAGAGAAGGTTGGGTGACCAAAAGTCATCAATTGCAGATCTTCAACACTCGATACAAACTCAAGTGCGATCATACCTTGGTGAACAATATCAGACGCAGCCGGCCCAATCACATGCATACCCAGTAAACGGTCAGTTTTGGCATCCGCAACAAATTTCACGAAACCAGCATTTTCACCTGCCGCCATGGCACGACCATTCGCAGCAAAGCCAAATTGGCCAGTCTTCACTTCGATGCCTTTTTCTTTCGCTTGCTCTTCAGTTAAACCTACCCACGCCGCTTCAGGGTGTGTATAGATAACTGAAATGATAGTGTCGTAGTTGACTTGTGCAGCATGACCGTGGATACGTTCAACTGCCATAACACCTTCTTCCATGGCTTTATGTGCAAGCATTGGACCACGTACCAAGTCACCAATTGCATATACGCCTTCAATAGAAGTTGCACACCAATCGTTTACTTCAACTAAACCACGTTCAGTCAGTTTGATCCCACAGTCATCAGCCAACAGGCCTTCAGCATAAGCACGACGCCCTACACACACGATCAACTTATCGAAAGTTTGAGTTTTTTCTTCGCCACCTTGTGTGTATTTAACTGTAACTTCACGGCCATTCACTTCGGTGCCAGACACTTTCGCGCCAACACGGATATCCAGACCCTGTTTAGTTAACAGTTTTTGATAGTCTTTTGCCAAGGCTTTATCCGCCATTGGTAAAAAGGCATCCATTGCTTCAAATACAACAACTTCAGCACCCAGACGACGCCAGACAGAGCCAAGCTCCAGACCGATAACACCTGCACCAATCACGCCCAAACGCTGAGGTACTTCCTGGAACTCAAGTGCGCCAGTCGAGTCAACAATGAGGTCTTGATCAACAGGCGCTACCGGAATATTGACCGGCACAGAACCCGTTGCCAAAATGACATACTTCGGTTCTAAAATTTGAGTTTCACCTTCGTGCGACACAAATTCAACTTTTTTGCCTGCCAGCAATTTACCCGTACCTTTTAACCATTCGATACCATTGCCTTTCAAAAGACCGTCGATACCCATGGTTAATTGGTTAACAATTTTGTCTTTACGAGCAAGAAGTTTTGCAAGGTCAAATTTCACTTCACCAGTCGTAATACCGTGATCATCTAAGTGATGCACTGTATCTTCATAACGGTGAGAAGAATCAAGTAACGCTTTAGATGGGATACAACCCACGTTTAAGCAGGTACCACCTAGAGACGGCTTGCCTTTATGAATACGTTTTTCGATACAGGCAACTTTATAGCCAAGTTGCGCTGCACGGATTGCAGCTTCATAACCACCAGGGCCGCCGCCAATAACAACAAGATCAAATTGTTGAGACATTTTTATCTCCAAAAATGGGCTTAGAGGATCGCCCTAAGCCCATGCTTTATTTTTTAGAATTAAAGGTCAAGGATCAGTTTAGCTGGCTCTTCTAACAATTCTTTGATTGTTACCAAGAAGCCTACTGCTTCCTTACCATCAATCAGACGGTGGTCATAAGAAAGTGCCAGGTACATCATTGGTAGAATTTCAACCTGACCATTCACCGCCATTGGTCGCTCCTGGATTTTGTGCATACCCAGAATTGCTGTTTGTGGTGTGTTCAAAATTGGCGTAGAAAGTAATGAACCGAAAGTACCACCATTAGTAATGGTGAATGTACCGCCAGTCATATCTTCGATACCCAGCTTACCGTCACGTGCCTTAGCAGCATATGCACGGATACCACTTTCAACTTCAGCATAGTTCATGCGATCGGTATCACGAAGTACAGGAACCACTAGACCACGGTCAGAAGATACTGCTACACCGATGTCGTAGTAACCATGGTAAACGATGTCTTCACCATCAATAGACGCGTTTACTGCAGGGTAACGTTTAAGTGCTTCAGTTGCTGCCTTAACAAAGAATGACATGAAGCCCAGACGCGCACCGTGGCGTTTTTCGAATGCATCTTTATATTGAGCACGCATGTCCATGATTGGTTTCATGTTTACTTCGTTGAACGTCGTCAACATTGCTGTTTCTTGAGTTGCAGCAAGTAGACGTTCAGCAACACGCTTACGAAGACGTGTCATTGGAACACGTTTTTCAATACGTTCACCAACAGCCACACTTAATGGTGCAGCAGCAGGAGCAGCTGGCTTCGCCTGGTGATTTGCCACGTCTTCTTTAGTGATACGACCACCACGGCCTGTACCTTCTACATCGCTTGCAGCAATACCAGTTTCAGTCAAGGCTTTACGCACTGCAGGCGCTTGATCTTGTACTTGCTGACGCTCAACAATTGGTGAATTACCTGCTTCAGTATTCGCCGCAGCTTGTTCAACTTTCTCTTCAGACTGAACTGCCTGAGTTTGAGCAGCACCAGAAACAGCGCCTTCTTCAAACTGTGCAATCACTTCAGCTGAAAGTACTGTATCACCTTCGTTTTTCACGAGTGATGCAATAGTACCGTCTGCAGGAGCAACAACTTCTAAAACAACTTTATCTGTTTCAATATCGCAAATCACTTCATCACGTGATACTGCTTCACCTGGTTGTTTGTGCCAAGTTGCGATCGTACCGTCCGCAACTGACTCTGGGAATACCGGTGCTTTAATTTCGGTTGCCATTCTTTAGAATCTCCTGATTATTCAGCATCGATCGCAAGCGCGTCGTTGATGAGCTGAGCTTGTTGTTTTGCATGCAAATATGGTGAACCACATGCCGGTGCAGCAGAAGCTTCACGGCCTGCGTAGCTAATACGTACTTGTTTACCTGATTTCATTACATCATCGTATAAACGAGGTGCGATGAACAGCCAAGCGCCCTGGTTTTTCGGCTCTTCTTGTGCCCAAACAATTTCTTTGATGTTTGGATAAGCAGCAAGGACTTCCGCCAGACGTGCTTCAGGATATGGATACAATTGTTCAATACGTACAATCGCAGTATTGTTCAATTCTTTTTCACGACGTTTTTCCAGTAAGTCGTAGTAAACCTTACCACCACATAACACGAGACGAGTCACATCTGCCTTGTTGATGTTGTCGATTTCGTCAATCACTGTCTGGAATGTGCCAGTTGCCAGCTCATCCAGGGTAGAAACCGCCAGCTTATGACGCAGCAATGACTTCGGTGACATGATGATCATTGGTTTACGGATCGGGCGGATCGCCTGACGACGTAAAGCATGGAAAATCTGTGCAGGGGTAGTCGGTGTCATCACTTGCATGTTTTCTTCAGCACATAACTGCAAGAAACGTTCCAGACGTGCAGAGGAATGCTCAGGACCCTGACCTTCATAACCGTGTGGAAGTAGCATAGTTAAGCCACACACACGCTCCCACTTGGTTTCACCAGATGAGATAAACTGGTCAATCACCACTTGTGCACAGTTTGCAAAGTCACCGAACTGCGCTTCCCAGATAATCAAGCTCTTTGGAAGAGTTGTTGCATAGCCGTATTCAAATGCCAGTACTGCCATTTCAGACAATAATGAGTCATAAATTGCAACACGCGGCTGGTTCTCTTTGATATGGCACAATGGAATATAAGTTGAACCATCCACCTGATTGTGCAGTTTTGCATGACGATGTGAGAAAGTACCACGACCTACATCTTCACCAGTTAAGCGCACCAGATAACCATCATCCAGAAGAGAGGCATAAGCTAAAGTTTCAGCAGCACCCCAGTTCAATGGTATTTCACCAGTCTGCATTTTCAGACGGTCATCAATGACTTTAGACACTTGGCGTTGCATGACAAAACCTTCTGGAAGCTCACGCATTTTTTTGCCAAGTTCTTTTAGGCGCTCAAGTGAACAGGTCGTGTCCCACTCGTCTGTGTAGTCATGACCCAGATAAGGTGTCCAGTCCACAAACATTTTTTTGTTCGGCTCAAGAACCAGAGCGTTAGCAACATGATTGCCCGCTTCCAGATCAGCGCGATAGCTTTCAATTAACTGGTCTGCTTCTGCACGGTCAAGCACGCCTTGTTGTACCAGCTGATCTGCATAAAGCGTACGAGTTGTCGGCTTCTTGTTGATCACTTGATACATCATTGGCTGGGTTGCAGCCGGCTCATCTGCTTCGTTATGACCACGACGACGGTAACAGAACATATCAATCACGACATCTTTACGGAAAGTATGACGGAAATCATGTGCCAGTTGAGAAACGAAAATCACCGCTTCAGGATCATCACCATTGACATGGAAGATCGGTGCCTGAATCATTTTTGCAATGTCAGTACAGTATTCTGTAGAGCGCGCATCACGTGGGTCAGAGGTTGTAAAACCAACCTGGTTATTGATGACGATATGAACCGTACCACCTACTGTATAGCCACGCGTTTGTGACATCTGGAAGGTTTCCTGGTTAACGCCCTGACCTGCAAATGCCGCATCACCGTGAACGATAAGCGGTAATACATCATCACCACCAATGTCTTTACGACGGACTTGGCGTGCACGTACCGAACCTTCAACCACTGGTCCAACAATCTCAAGATGCGACGGGTTAAATGCCAGTGCCAAGTGAACTTCGCCACCCGGAGTCATGACGTTAGAAGAGAAACCTTGGTGATATTTAACGTCACCAGAACCTTTCTTGTGGATTGATTTACCTTCAAACTCACCAAACAGGTCAGCCGGGTTTTTACCCATGATATTGACAAGAAGGTTCAGACGGCCACGGTGTGGCATACCAATAACCACTTCTTTACAGCCTACTGAGCCGGCACGCTGAATAATCTCATTCACCATTGGAATGAAAGATTCACCACCTTCAACACCGAAACGTTTCGCACCAACAAATTTATTACCCAGATATTTTTCCAGGCCTTCTGCAGCAGTCAAGCGCTCCAGAACATGCTTTTTCTGTTCTGCATTTAAACCATACTGACCGCGCGCACTCTCCAGACGCTGCTGGATCCAGCGTTTTTCTTTAGTGTCCACGATGTGCATGTATTCAGCACCGATTGAAGAGCAATAAATTGCTTCCATCGCCTGAACCATTTCGCCCAGGGTCGCTTCTTCTTTACCGATAGCGAGATTGCCGGTATTGAACACAGTGTCCAGATCAGACTGGGTTAAACCATGCGCAGCAAGATCCAGATCTGGAACAATTTCACGCTTTGCCAAACCTAATGGATCGAGTTTTGCTTTCTGGTGACCACGATTACGGTAAGCAGCAATCAGCTGTAATACGCCAATTTGACGACGTTCATGCTCTGAGCTTACTGCTGATTGGATAACAGGCTGAATACGGCTTGAATTGCGACCTAAAAGTAGGAATTGCTCACGTACATTACTGTGTGGTTGATCACCTTTTGGGAATTTATCGAAGTACGCTCTCCAGTCAGCACCTACTGAGTCTGGAGCAGTGAGGTACTGCTCATAAAGTTCTTCAATATACGCTGCACTATCAGCGGAAAGTTCAGTGTCAAGACGCAGAGCGTCAGCAACTTCTTGCATTTGTGGACCCATTTCCTATTGCAAAAACATTTTCAGGATGCTTTTTAAGCAAAACCCAGGATTTTTAATGTCAAATTTGTAATATGACATTAGTCCCCCATAAGGCATAAGCCATGAGGCGTTATCACCACACCAAGTAAACCTTGATATGTTTAATGAATAATAACGCCCCTCAGCGGCATCATCACTCATTGAATACCCGATCGTGACCGAGCAATTTTTTTGCAAATCGACTTAGGAAAAACAAGGTTTTAACGCATATTTTTGCTAAAGCGACTTTTATATAACCTTATATAACACTCTCTTTCAGTTGCAGTGTTTAAAAAATGTACCCAAGCGGCACACTTTTTCGATTTAAACTTAGGCTAAATGCTAACATGTTATCAGTTTTCAATTGATTTTTTTGACACATACCTCCTATAAATTGGCTAAATACAGTGTAGAAGTTTTACTCTACTATATGGTGCTGTATTTAAAAATCAGATTCAACGTAGACTTAAGTCCAAGACTTTCCTAACGAATCAAGATAAATAAAAAGAGAGCAAATCTTTCAATCCACTCCCTTTACACCAGCAGTTATATAATAACATCCTTCTGTTTATTTTTCAGGTCACTTTTACATCTAAAAACCATAAATGAATAAAATAATCAGATGCATGTTAATAGTTGAGATCAGCACCTGATATTTTGCGCCTTTTTTCTCTAACCCACATGATGTATTTTAAGCATTACATCCCTGTTTTTCTATTTATCATTTTTACATCTAGCTCAAATATATAAAAAAAGCACACCAGTAGGTGTGCTTTTTTTGGGAACTGATTTCTTAGCCTATTAGCCTGCCATATCTAAAAGCATATTACGGATGTGACCGATTGCTTTAGTTGGGTTCAGACCTTTCGGACATACCGATACACAGTTCATGATACCTTTACAACGGAACAATGAGAATGGGTCGTCAAGACGAGCCAAACGCTCCTGAGTACCTGTATCACGCGAATCAATAATGAAACGGTATGCATTCAACAATGCTGAAGGACCCAGGAACTTGTCCGGGTTCCACCAGAATGATGGGCATGAAGTTGAACAACATGCACAAAGAATACATTCATACAGACCATCTAGATGCTCACGCTCTTCCGGAGACTGCAAACGCTCTTTTGGTGGCGCAGGCTGGTTGTTGATCAAGAACGGATGAATCTTGTTGTACTGATCGTAGAACTGATTCATGTCTACCACCAGGTCTTTTACGACAGGAAGACCTGGAAGTGGACGAATAGTAATTTCATTTGGCAGATCATTGAGGTTCCAAAGACACGCCAAACCGTTTTTACCATTAATATTCACACCATCAGAACCACAGATCCCTTCACGACATGAGCGACGGAATGTCAAAGATTCGTCCTGAACTTTTAATGCAAGAAGCGCATCAAGCAACATACGGTGCTTATCAGTCAATTCAAGCTTAAAAGTTTGCATGTACGGTGCTTTATCCTTATCAGGATCGTAGCGGTAGATATGAAATGTACGAGTACCTCTACTCATCTTAAATCTCCTGATTAGAATGTACGTGGTTTCGGTGGAATAGCCTCTACCGAAAGTGGCTTATAACGTACTGGCTTATACTCAAGACGGTTATCCGCAGAGAACCACAAAGTGTGTTTCATCCACTCATCGTCACGACGGCCATATGGATACTCTGGGTGATCCGGCGACTCTTCAAAGTCCACTACGGTGTGGGCACCACGACATTCTTTACGTGCAGCAGCTGAAATTAATGTCGCTTTTGCAACTTCATACAAGTTTTCCACTTCTAACGCTTCAATACGTGCAGTGTTGAAAACTTTAGATTTGTCTTTCAAGTGAATGTTGCGAACACGTGGCTCGATCGCAAGAATCTGTTTCACACCTTCTTCAAGAAGCGCAGTGGTACGGAACACACCCGCGTGGTCTTGAACGATGTCACGAATTGCATCGGCAACTTCTTGAGCATTTTCACCACTGGTTGATTCGTCCAGTTTACGAATACGCGCAACTGTTTCCTCAAGCACATTTGGTGGAAGTGGCTGATATTCATCACCGTGATGTTTAGTCACATAATCAATGATATGTTCGCCCGCAGCTTTACCAAATACAACCAAGTCAAGCAGTGAGTTAGTACCTAGGCGGTTGGCACCATGTACAGACACACATGAACACTCACCGATGGCATAGAAACCTTTTACCGGTTTAACAAAGTTACGCTCACCCGCATTGGTCGAGTAAACATCTGTGTCTTTGTTGTAGTTCGCTTGCAGCTCTTGAGTCTCACGGCTTTCAGGAATAACTACCTGACCATGAATATTCGTTGGAATACCACCCATTTGGTAATGGATTGTTGGCACTACAGGAATTGGCTCTTTAGTGATGTCAACGTTCGCGAATTTCTTACCAATCTCGAATACAGATGGCAGACGCTTCATGATCGTATCAGCACCCAAGTGAGTCATATCAAGAAGGATATAATCCCCTTTAGGACCACAACCACGGCCTTCCTTGATTTCCTGGTCCATAGAGCGTGATACGAAGTCACGCGGCGCCAAGTCTTTCAAGGTGGGAGCATAACGTTCCATGAATGGTTCGCCGTCTTTGTTACGAAGGATTGCACCTTCACCACGACAACCTTCTGTTAACAATACGCCCGCGCCCGCAACACCTGTTGGGTGGAACTGCCAGAATTCCATATCTTGTAATGGAATACCTGCACGCGCCGCCATACCAAGACCGTCACCAGTGTTGATATACGCGTTAGTAGATGCACGGTAAACACGACCCGCACCACCAGTTGCAAACAAGGTTGCTTTGGCTTGGAATACTGCAATTTTACCAGTTTCCTGGTCAATTGCTGTTACACCCAGTACATCACCTTCTTCATTACGGATCAGGTCAAGCGCGATCCATTCTACGAAGAATTGAGTGCCCATTTTCACGTTGCTTTGATAAAGCGTGTGAAGAAGCGCGTGACCCGTACGGTCAGCTGCAGCACATGCACGTGGAACTGCTTTTTCACCGTAGTTGGCAGAGTGACCACCGAATGGACGTTGGTAAATTGTACCGTCCGCGTTACGGTCAAATGGCATACCTAAATGTTCTAATTCGTATACCACTTGAGGTGCTTCACGCGTCATGAACTCGATCGCGTCCTGGTCACCTAACCAGTCAGAACCTTTCACCGTGTCATAGAAGTGATAGTGCCAGTTATCTTCTTGCATATTACCAAGAGATGCACCAATACCACCCTGTGCTGCCACAGTATGTGAACGCGTCGGGAATACTTTAGTCAGTACTGCTACTTTCAGACCCGCTTGAGCAAGCTGGTAAGAAGCACGCATACCAGAACCACCACCACCAACGATAACTGCATCGAAAGTTTCATGTGGAATATTTGTGTAATCGTCTTTAGGGGTTATAGCGCCCATGATTGTTTCCTATCAATTCGCCCAAAAAATCTGGATCGCCCAGATCGCATATGCAAATACAGCAATAATCATTGCTGAAGTCAGTACAAGGCGTAAACCTGAAGCTGATGGACCCATCTGACGAGTAGTTACATAGTCAGTAAATACTTGCCACATACCAATCCACGCATGCGCAACAAGAGATAAGACAGACAATAAAGATAAAACCTTCATTGGAGTTGTCATCATAAAGCCGTACCACTGTTCAAAAGTAAAACCGCTGTTGCACAGGATCCAACCTAGAATAACAACAGTATAAACAGCAAGAACAACGGCACTTATACGCTGGATAAACCAGTCGCGTGAACCTGAACCCGTTAAACCAGTAGCACTTTTCATTAGAGTACGATCCATACAAATGACGCAACGATACCGATTGCAGACAAGATTAATGCGATAGTAGCTGCTGTGCGACCACTTTGCAGTTCTTCTGCAACACCAACGTCAGCAAGTAAATGCTTAACACCAGCGATAAAGTGGAAAATTAAACCGGCTACAAATACCCATACGATGAAGCGCACAATAAAACCGTTAAAGATTTCCTGTACTTGTGCAAAACCCTCTGGTGAAGACAATGATTTGTCTAAAATCCACAAAAGGACCGGTACGAGTAAAAATACGATGACACCTGAAAGACGGTGTAGAATTGATGCAATAGCCACGGGTGATTTTAAGTTTACTTCTAAAACTTGACCCATGGACAAATTGACAGGTCTGTTGCTTTTCACAGCGGGCATCCTGTAGTTAAAAACTCCATCCGGAGTTTGTTGGAATTAATTCGAAGGAAAGCTGGCATTGTCAGGCAAATACATGCCGAACGTAAAACGACACTGAATTATAAAACGTCAACTATTAAAACACAAACAGCTCACTCAGGCTTTTTAGGCAAAAAACCTTTAAATAAGAATCATTAACAAAAACCCATCAATGAACCCACCAAAAC
Source organism: Acinetobacter sp. RF14B (assembly GCF_006864105.1). Classification (NCBI taxonomy): domain Bacteria; kingdom Pseudomonadati; phylum Pseudomonadota; class Gammaproteobacteria; order Moraxellales; family Moraxellaceae; genus Acinetobacter; species Acinetobacter sp. RF14B. Next base: position 33,603 of record NZ_SMTB01000001.1, read on the forward strand.
ATAGCTTAGTATTTTATACTTATATAATTGTTTTTAAATAATTAAGTAGATAAATTTGTCCTGTTGCCTGATTTATTCTTATACCGTTTGAATTTAGACTAAAGATGAAGAATCTTGTCTTAAATTGTAAAGTAGGGACTTGTTTTTTGAGTTAAATCAAATATCTGCATTTATAAAACAAATAACAATTATGACCAAAATGAATGATATACAAAAAACCCTCATCGAAAGAAAGACCTAGCCAACTTGGTTTATTGATAGTTTTTTCAACCCTTTTAAGCATTTTAGATTTAAAAAATCACTTACCCAATCTCTATAAATAAGGTTTCCAACCTCTTCCAAATAAATATCAGCTACTTTTTAACCAATTAAACTGAGAGTCAGGTCTCAATCTGGAACTTTTATTTATAATCTCTTGATCCTTTAAATAATTTTGAAAAATTATCTAAGTTATGAGATTTAGATAGGTTTCAGGAGAAGCTGGCAAATTCAAGTAATTTTAATTGCTCTTTTTAAGTTTTAAAAAAATGCTGATAAATAACTGCTACAGGTGATTTTTTTCTGCACCTTCTCTTGAATTTGACTTATTATAGCGCCTTGGTACTGTGATTCTATTGGACTTTTTATCTCTTGGTGAATTAACTAAACCGCTGTGCAAGCGTCATTTTTTCATCCATAAGTATAATTGACAAAATTTCAGTAGCCACTAATCTTATAGCAAATTTTTGACCCGTCCGTTTTGTACATTAAAAGATTGATAGCAAATCGGATATACATTCACCAGGACAGGAGATCTATTGAATGTCTGAAGCAACTGGCAAGAAAGCCGTTTTACAGCTTGATGGCAAAGAAATTGAATTACCAATTTACAGCGGCACATTGGGCCCAGATGTAATCGACGTTAAAGATGTGTTGGCTGCAGGTCACTTTACTTTTGATCCTGGTTTCATGGCGACCGCTTCTTGCGAATCTAAGATTACATTTATTGATGGTAACAAAGGTGTACTTTTACACCGTGGCTATCCAATCGACCAGTTAGCAACTAAAGCTGATTACCTTGAAACGTGCTACCTGCTTTTAAATGGTGAGCTTCCAACAGCTGAGCAAAAAGAAGAGTTTGACGCTAAAGTTCGTAACCATACTATGGTTCACGACCAAGTTAGCCGTTTCTTCAACGGTTTCCGTCGCGATGCTCACCCAATGGCGATCATGGTAGGTGTGGTGGGTGCGCTTTCTGCGTTCTATCACAACAACCTGGACATCGAAGATGTTAACCATCGTGAAATCACAGCGATCCGCTTAATTGCCAAAGTTCCTACTTTAGCAGCGTGGAGCTACAAATACACCGTTGGTCAACCATTCGTTTATCCACGTAATGACTTGAACTACGCTGAAAACTTCCTGTACATGATGTTTGCTACACCAGCAGACCGTGACTACAAGGTTAATCCGATTCTTGCAAAAGCAATGGACCGTATCTTCACGCTTCATGCTGACCATGAACAAAATGCTTCTACGTCTACTGTACGTTTAGCGGGTTCTACTGGCGCTAATCCGTATGCATGTATCGCTGCTGGTATCTCTGCACTTTGGGGTCCTGCTCACGGTGGTGCAAACGAAGCCGTTCTTAAGATGCTTGACGAAATCGGCACGGTAGAGAACGTTGCTAGCTTCATGGAAAAAGTGAAGACTAAAGAAGTTAAACTCATGGGCTTCGGTCACCGTGTGTACAAAAACTTCGACCCTCGTGCCAAAGTTATGAAAGAAACTTGTGACGAAGTTCTTGGTGCGCTTGGTATCAACGATCCACAGCTAGCTCTTGCGATGGAACTTGAACGTATTGCGTTGTCTGACGAATACTTCATCAAGCGTAACTTATACCCTAACGTAGACTTCTACTCAGGTATCATCCTTAAAGCGATCGGTATCCCGACTGAAATGTTTACTGTAATCTTCGCGCTTGCACGTACTGTAGGCTGGATCAGCCACTGGTTAGAAATGCACAGCGGACCTTACAAAATCGGTCGTCCTCGTCAGCTTTACACTGGCGAAGTTCAACGCGACATTAACCGTTAATTCGGACAGCGTTAAACGACAAGAAACCACCCTTTCGGGTGGTTTTTTTATGCTTGATAAACACCAATATGACTTTTGTTGCGTGTGGTGACTTGTTTTAAAAATTTATGAGGCTGAATATGCCGCTTTGTATATGGGTAATATTGTAGAGTCGACCCAAGCGCCATGATTTTTAGTCGGCGAGTGCAAACCACAATGTAATGCTTGTAAAAGCGATTGATGTTGATTGATCCAGTCAACCATACATAGATAAGATGGAAAAGCTTTAACTAGCGCATGATAGAAGTGCCCGATCCTGCTATAAAAAAAATGAAGTTATGGAGTTGTGATTTTTTATAGCACACTGCAATAAATGCAATTTCAGACCGACATAGGCCACTTGATCATCGCCTTTCATTCAAGCTTTTTATTTTAGATATTGTCAATAAAGCACTTCACCTTCAAAACACCATTAATGCTGCAGAGTTGTTGCGTAAACTCGAACACAAGATAGTCGGTTTTAAGTTTGCGTTGTAACTTATCTATGAGTCCAGCCATCTTGTTTAACTTCATTTCTTATCCCTGCCTCAGGATTATCATAGTGCAATCAACTTAAGCTACTGTTTGAGTTACCCCCATGGGAACATCCTGTTGCTGTATAGATTTATTTTCTTTACTAGGCAGGATAATCATAATCTCACCCCGCTGAAGGTAGTACCTACTCCATTGCAAACTATATTAAACTAAAAATATCTAATTTCTGGATGCAGTTTATAAACAGCTTCTTATTAGATATCCAAACAATTGATAATAATTACTCAAGGCAACAGTTTGAGTAATCTATGGCATACTTAGCACAAGACTTCAGGAAATATAAATATGAGAAGAACAACAGTAATTTTAGCTTTGGCTGCAAGCGCTTTAGTAATGAGCGCCTGTCAGACCACACCGCATGAGTTCAATGGACAAAATGGTTATAAGGTTCTGGAGCGTTCGGACAATACAGCAACTTTGAGCTATATCCTTTCGGGACGACCTAGTCAGGACGAAAATAGATTACAAGCGGCCTGCAAACAAGTTTTAGGCGCCAATAAAAATTATAATATTCAAGTTTTAAGCACCAATGAAGTTGTTAATCCAGCAAACAAACAAGTTGACTTTGGCCGTCAAATTGGCAGCAGCCGTGCCCAAATCAGTTTAAGTAATACTCCTGGCTTATATAACAGTGAAGATTATGGCACCCGCCAAGCCCTTGAAGCTCATCCGAGCACCGTGAGAGTGATACGCTTTAGCTGCTCCTAAAAAAATTCTTTAAATAAAAAGGGCTACAGGCCCTTTTTATTAAATAACTGACCAGTTATTTATCTGGTTCGATAAAAACTGACATTACGAAATTCTGGTGACTCATCCAGATCCGGCCAGGTCGTTGCACTTCGTTCATCCAGTTTCACATATTGTGGATGGCTGAAGTTTTTCACCCGACTGTCTGCCACACAGACTTCTGGAGCAAATTTTAAAAACTCATCCAGAAAAAAGCGGTTGCACTGATCATAGAGCACATCAGCAGCCAATAGAATATCCACCTGCTCAGCTTTATACAGATCATCAAGATATTCCAGCTCTACATTATTGAGCTCAGCATTGGCACGACAGGCACCTAAACTCACCTGATCAATATCACAACAGATTACCCGTTTTGCCCCTGCCATTTTCGCCGCGATTGCCACCACACCTGAACCTGCACCAAAATCCAGCACGACCTTGTCTTTAACATGATGTGGTTCGACTAAAAGCCATTGCGCCATTGCCAAGCCTGATGCCCAGCAAAAGATCCAATATGGTGTCTCATTCCAAATCCGACGAATCACTTCATCATCCAGTTTATCGGTTGGAAATACGGGTGGAATCAACCAGAGGGAAATCGGTGTTTCAGGCAATTGCTGTGCCTGCAGCTCACAGTACGGAATGATGTCCTGCAAAGCATGAAGAAGATGCGCAGGGGCTTTGGGCAGTTGAAAAGTACAGCTCATTGGTTTTTTATTCTTTATATGTGTCGAAGAACTCTTATATTTTAGGTACTACCCTCATCCCAGCCCTCTCCCACAGGGGGAAGGAGCATGCATTATTTTCACAATGAACTTCTCCCTCTCCTTTCAGGAGAGGGTCAGGGAGAGGTCTGTTTATTAACCTAGCGCCTTCTCAGCAGCCTCTACAGTTTGACGAATTAAAGTGGTAATCGTCATTGGACCCACACCACCTGGAACTGGTGTATAAGCAGATGCCACTTCTTCAATACCTACCAATTGAATGTCACCAACACCGCCACCCTCACGTGGATGGAAACCGGCATCTACCACTACAGCACCCGGTTTGATCCAGTCTTTTTGAATCAACTCCGCTTTACCCACTGCACCCACGACAATATCGGCTTGCTTCACAAAGTCAGCCAGGTTTTGAGTGCGTGAATGACAGATAGTGACGGTTGCATTGGCTTGAAGCAACATCATTGCCATTGGTTTACCCAGAATCGCAGAACGACCCACGACCACCGCATGTTTGCCTGCGATCTCAATCTTGTTTTCTTGTAAAATTGTCATAATGCCAGCAGGTGTTGCTGAACCATAAGCGGCTTCACCCATTGCCATACGGCCAAAGCCCAGGCAAGTTACACCATCTACATCTTTGGCAAGTGAAATTGCATCAAAACAAGCACGCTCATCAATTTGCGCCGGTACTGGATGCTGTAACAAAATACCGTGAACATCTGGATTTGCATTGAGTTTTTCAATTTCAGCCAGTAACTCTTCAGTTGTAGTTTCTTTAGGCAGCTCAACTTTGAGTGAATCCATACCGACACGACGGCAAGCGTTGCCTTTCATACGCACATAAGTTGCAGATGCACCATCGTCACCCACCAAAATAGTTGCAAGAATTGGAGTACGACCTGTTTTTGCTTTCAGCGCTTCCACGCGAGTTAACAAGTCAGCTTCAATTTGCTTTGCCAATGCACGACCGTCTAGAACTAATGCCACGGTACTTCTCCCAAATGTTGATATGAATCAATTTCGCACATTCTACATGAATATTTTAAATATTTTCCGCTATATGCTGTTTTTCTGCGCATACAAATGAATGCACTATTGTTTTTTTTTCAGAGCTTGATAATATACGCATCAACAAGACGCGGCGGGGTGGCAGAGTGGTCATGCAGCGGACTGCAACTCCGTGGACGCCGGTTCGATTCCGACCTCCGCCTCCATCTTGTTAAAGCCCGAGTGGTGAAATCGGTAGACACAGGGGATTTAAAATCCCCCGCCCACAAAGCGTGCCAGTTCGAGTCTGGCCTCGGGCACCATTCTTAAGTCTTCTAAGATGGTGTATATAAAGAATCCAGCATTAAGCTGGTTTTTTTATGCCTGAAATTTCAAATGGGCTGTTATTTTAATTTATTCTCCTTCATTTGCACTGAGAAGATGCTAAATATCCTTGCAAACCAGCATCCAACTCTTGCTGTAAATGAACAGGTTCAATAATCTTTAGATAGGGTATCCAGTAACGAACCAAAGGATGCAGTTGTTTTTGATGCCGAATCTGGCAAGAGATTAACAACTCCCCCGCTGCAGACTCTGTTAAAATAACTTGCTCGGGAAAAAGCTTACGTTGCTTAAAATACAGCGCAACATCTGGATGTACAGATAGGGTAACTTCCTGCTTATCGCACCCAAACCAAATACTGTCTTCATTATCCAATTGCTGTAAAATATCAGGTTCAAGTTCAAACTGAGCCAGTTGATGGCTGGTAATTATACGTTCAATCCGGCTTAAACGATAAACTCGCAACTTTTGCTTGCGTACCGCTGCTACATACCAATTACCATGATGATGAATTAGCCGGTAAGGCTTTACCACCCTCACTTTACTTTTATAAATAAAAGCCACTTGTACACATTTTTGAATGTGGGCTGTTATTAATTTAAAGTGTTCAGCATATTGGCTTACATCTTCAAAATGATAACCTTTAGCTGAAAAAACCAGGCTGGCACGATTATCAAATAGCTCCTTTAAAAATGAAATGTCCAGAGAAGGATATAATTCACTGATTCCAGATAACTGAGCAAAGTTTTGAATATCCTGTAATTTAAAACGCCCTAAATAAGAGGGTTCAAGATAGTAACGCTTGCTTTGTGTATCCTGAATTAAGGGTAAATAGGAATTGAGCCGGTCAAAATCACGTTCAATTGTTCGTGTACTTACCTGAAACTCGTGCGCCAGCTCTTGTACATTTAGTTGGTGACCAAGATTTAATTTAGTTAAAATTCTAGCTAAACGCTCTGCAAGACGCTCATGTGTCGAAGGATTGCCCTTCATAAATACCCTCTTTGCAATCAGCAATATAGCGCATAAAATGCGTAAAATTATTAAATTATACAGCTAAATATAAACTTATTTTCAAATACTTGTTTCAACTTAAGGCTAATATCCACTTAATATGCTGACTTAACAGAAGCTACAACACAGCTTTTTTACCTTTATGATTAAGACGCTCAACATAACGTTCTAAATGAAGCATTGCAGGATAAATTTTAGGCACATCCGAATATAATATCTGATTACGGATAATCGCTTTATGAAGACGCCTTAAAGCGCGAAAACTATGCACATGCGTGAATGGCACCGATACAATCTTCATTATATATCTCCTTTATTACAGGATGTTTCACATAAACTAGACAAATTTAGTCAAGTTAAATTTAAAGTTAATGTAACCCTCACTTCTGACAGGTTGTGTCGGACAGTTAACGTTTTTTTACTTTCTGGCAAATTTATTTATATTTTTTCAATTAATTTGAGTAATTTATCTTATTTTATTTCAAAGAAAAGCCGGAGACGTTCCGGCTTCCTATGAGAGGCTGTTGATAAATGATATATCTACCTCAATAACAGTCCTGTACAACAGATGAACTTCTCCCTTTAAAAAGGGAGAAAATTTAAATGATTTTCACCACAACTTTCCCGACATGCTCTCCGGTATCCATAGCTGCATGCGCATCCTGAATCTGGTCAAATTTAAAGGTTTTGTAGATCATCGGCAGACATTCACCTTTTGCCCAGAGTGGCGCCACATAATCCCGTAAGCCTTTGGCAATTTCAGCTTTTTCTGCAGTATTACGGGCACGCATGGTTGAACCAGTAATGGTCAGGCGTTTCATCATAATTTGGCCCAGCTTCACTTCTTTGGCTTTGGCACCCCCCAGAAATGCAATATAGACCAAACGGCCATCACGGCGCAGCAAGTTCAGATTTTTTTCTAGATACGGCGCACCCACTATATCCAGCACCACATCTACACCACCATTGTCAGTCGCCTCATTAATGACTTGTTCAAAGTCCTGAGTTTTGTAGTTAATGGCTGTAGTGAGGTGGGAAATCGCCTGAACTTTTTCATCCGAACCGACTGTGGCAAACGATTCCAAGCCCAATGATTTGCACAGCATCAATGCCGTGGTACCTATACCGCTGGCACCCCCATGCACCAGTACCGTCTCACCTGCTTTGGCATGTGCCATTTGAAAGACATTGGCCCACACGGTGAAAAAGGTTTCTGGAATGGCTGCTGCCTGTGTAAAGCTTACACCTTCCGGGATGGTCAAGGTCTGGCTTTCTGGTACGACACAATACTCCGCATAACCACCACCATTGGTCAGACCACAGACTTTATCACCAACTTTAAACTGGCTTACCTCACCACCGACTGCAATCACTTCACCCGCGACTTCAAGGCCCGGGACGGGTGTTACGCCTTTCGGCATTGGATACAGACCTTGACGCTGCAAGATATCTGGACGGTTAATACCAAAAGCATGAACTTTCACCAGAACTTCATCTGCTTTGGCTTCGGGGATCGCAACCGTTTCATAAGCCAATTTATCGATACCGCCCGGCTCGGTAATAATGACCTGCTGCATGGTGGTGGGTGTCATATGTTCTTCCTTTTTCAATGATTGACTATTCAAGCCTCTAAAACTATTTGAACATATAAATGCAGCAGATTGAACAGCAATGGACTTATGTATAATCATGTCCATATTTAGGCGCAGGATAATAGACCTACTATGGCAGACATCATTGAATACACTGAAAACAACTATACTGACTTTGAGTGGTATGACGGCTTTGCGATTATCCGGTTTTATGCCGACTGGTGTGCGCCCTGTGTGCAAAACGCTCCTGTCTTTGAACAGTGGGTGAAGACTCAAATGCACGCCGAGCCAAACATCAAGTTTGGTAAGGTCAATATTGATCAATCGCCTATTCTGACTTTGCGCTATCAAGTATATGGCTTACCTTCGACTTTAATTTTTTATCAAGGCAACATTATCCAGCGTATTGCCGGGGTTAAGAGCATGACGCAAATGCAGAGCTATTTAGAGCAAGCCAAAATACTCATCTCTTGACCCTCCAGACTATATAACGGCTCTTTCAAGAGTGACGTGTCCAAAAGAGCCTGATCAATTCAAGTCGAATTATCCCGCCATTTAAAAATGGATAAAAATAAAATCTTTCATTTCATCATGTCGCTATGACCATCATATAAATTTCATAAATATTTAATATGTAATTAAATTTTTAGTTTATGACAAATCAACAGAAATGTAACCAAGCTGTTTTAAGGTGAGAAACGTTTTTGAAGCCTCTATATAGAGAAAGCACTTTATGAAAATTACACACTTAACAACAGCTATTTTATTAGCTTTAACTTTAAGCGCTTGTTCAAGTGACGATGAAAATACATCAACGCAACCGCCAGTCAACCCAGAAGAGCCTACCGTTCCAGATCCTGAGCCTGAAACACCAGAACAACCTGTGCCAGTTCCTGAAGTTTACCTGGATGAAAACTTCGACCAAATGACGGAGATTCCTGCAACCTGGTCAATGCCAAGATCAAATGCTGGAACAGTCTATTTAAGCGAAGGTAGTTTATTTTTAGATGGTCGTGCCAACGACACGCAAATGACCTCGGTGATGCTGCCACAAGAATATCAAAAGTTGCGTAATTATCGTATCGATATGGAGTTTGCCTATGTGGAACGTAATAATGGCGGACGCTGGGGAAGTATTATTTACCGTGCTGCAGATCACTATGCTGAACCTGCATTTTCACCTTATTACCAATTTGCGATTCGTGGCGATGCCACAGGTGCAAGCGGTCTAGAACTTGCTTTACGTCAACCGACCAATGCCTGGAATGTCCTACACAAATCCGCGTATAAAGAAAATATAGATCCGACCAAGACCTATAAAGCCACGGTGATTGTGCATGGTAAACGTGTACGCCACTATATCAATGATGATCTGGTACTGGATACTTCGCTACCGTATAGTCTCGATCAAGGCGGCATTGGATTATCTACAGCAGGTCTGCTGATGCGAGTAGAGCGTCTAAAAATTACCGAGCAGCTTGATGCGCTACCTGAATCAAATAAAGTGACCGATATCATCGATCATCGCCTCCCTGTTTCAATGGCTCCTACGCTGGCTCAACCGGCTCCTCTCACCGGAAATGCCTCGGTCAATGCCACCCATATTGCATATCAGCTAGATGAGCAACTCAATTTATTGAATGCAAATAATCAAAAAGTCATGCATTTACGTGATTATTTGAATGATAGCAACCGCCGTACCTTACCTCTTTTAACCGTCAAAAATGAAAATACCATCACGCAATTAAAAGCACTGTCTACAAACTATGATTTGACAGATTTCACTTTTGTGTCTGATCAAGCAGATTTATTACGTAAAGTTCGTCTTGCTCTTCCAAGCTCTCGTACTGCACTGGATTATTCACGTCACACTGGATTAACCCATAGCCGTAAAGATATTGTACAAATTGCACACAATACCAACTCTTCACTTTCTAAAATTGTAATTTTACCGCCGCATTTAGTGAAACAAGAGGTGGTGAGTCATTTACAGCGTTTACTGATTACCCCTTGGGCAAGCACAAGCACGACTACTCCAGTTTCAGCCGCACAAATTTTAACGACTGGTGTGAATGGGATTTTGACCACTCAGCCCGATACTTTCCAGAATCTTATGAAGAGCATGGCACCCAATACCTTATTGCGTAAGCCGCTGATTACCGGGCATCGTGGTATCCCTGCACTGGATGACGAAAACACGCTAGAAAGTATGTTAAAAGCAATTGAGGTCGGTGCAGATGCCGTTGAATACGATGTCTATATCACCAAAGATGGTCATGTAGTCTTAATGCATGATGACACCACTACACGCACCACCGGTGTTGCGCGCAAGATTGAAGAAATGACTTTGGCAGAAGTCCGGGAATTACGCACTTTAGGCAAACAGCGTCAAATTCCAACAATGGATGAAGTACTTACAGAGGTGAAGAAATATCCACATGTTGTGAACTTTATTGAAATTAAGAGTCCAAAACCTGAAATTGTGCCTGCCATTAAAGCACTACTAGATCAACATGATGCCTATGACCAATCTATCGTCATTAGCTTCAGTGGTGCCCAAATCCTTCATATGAAGAATGTGTTACCCGGCGTATCCACCGGTTTCTTAACCAATACTCCAACCGCCCAGAGCGACATTGTGAATACCCGTCGTATTCTGGATGCCACCCAACAGTACTCCTCGACATTTAACCCATCTTTCGGAGGATTAAGTAAAGAGCTCATGACGCTTGCCAGTCAACGTGGTGTGACCTTCTGGCCATGGACATTCCGGTTGAATAAAGAAGATTTCAATCGTATGTATGTTCAAGGCACTCATGGCCTAACCACTGACTATGCACATGATTCCTCTAATTTAATTGTCAAGCTAAAGACTCCCGCAGAAGTTACTGCCACAGTGGGCAAACCTGTAGAGATCTCTGGTCAAACCACGACTCAAGTGGGAGAAAAAACCACCTATATATTTAAAGAAATGCTGGTTTTACCTCAATCCGCTAAATACACTCAAGCGGGTCAAGCCGTGACATTTAGTGAAAAAGGCACCGCCTATGTAATGCCTCGCTACAATTACACCATGGCACCGAATTATAGCTATACGCTATATGCAGCACCTGTAAAAGTGACTATTCAATAAATTCCGACATCTTGAGATGACCTTTTATTGAGAACATCACTCATCCACCTCTAAAAAACCCACTCTATTGCAGTGGGTTTTTTAACTGAGTTCAATGGAATTATTCAGGTATTAAACCTCGGCTGTAATTTCTCGTGTTTATAAACTATTTGATACCTTCTTATTTCAGCCAGTGTTTGCATATAATTTAAAATACTTGCTTCATGATAATCATCTGTTAATACTTCTTTGTCCTGACAACAGGCTCTTAATATATTTAATCAGATTTTTTATATTTTTTGATTTATCTGCATAATTTAATATGATGATGGGGCTAAATGAGCAGTAAATCTGGCAGAAAAATCGGGGTTTATTTCTGCATTAGTGTCAAATATTAATAGCTTCCTATTCTAGGAATAAAAAAATATAACCCATTGAAAAATAATTAAAATTTTTTGATTTAAAGCGTGTGTTTTAATACTCTCTCTAATATCTTACCTCATTTATTAATCATTTTAACTGCTAAGGCCTAATCACAATTCTAATGAGACCCTTAAAGTTCATAAGGAATTATGATAATATGCAGTTTCTTTGATGTGTGTTTCTTATAAATCCAACTTAAATTCAACTTTTCAATGTGATTTAGCACATATCTTCATCTTTTAATTCATGTCCTATTTTGAGTAGATTTTTTATTCATCTATACAGTTAGGATTGTATCTATTTTTATCTATGATCCTGAATGACCAAACTCAAAATTGGAGGTGAATGCATAAGTTAAAACTAATGGAGATAGCGATGAACCGAATTGCAATTATAGGTGCTGGTCCCAGTGGTATGGCCCAATTAAGAGCATTTCAATCAGCAAAGGCCAAAGGTCTAGAAATTCCAGAAATTGTATGTTTTGAAAAACAAAGTGATTGGGGTGGGCAATGGAATTATACCTGGCGCACAGGTATAGATGAGCATGGCGAACCTGTCCACAGCAGTATGTACCGTTATTTATGGTCGAACGGCCCTAAAGAAGCTTTAGAATTCGCCGATTATACTTTTGATGAACATTTCAAAAAACCAATCGCGTCTTATCCCCCCCGTGAAGTTCTCTGGGATTACATTAAAGGGCGTGCAGAAAAAGCCAATATTAAAGATCAGGTGAGGTTTAATACCGCAGTACAACAGATTAGCTATGATGAACATAGCCAGCAATTTACAGTTTCTGTAGAAGACTATCAGAACCAATGTCATTACTCAGAGCAGTTTGATTATGTCATCGTTGCCTCTGGACATTTCTCTACCCCACATGTTCCTGTATATGAAGGATTCGACCGCTTCCATGGGCGAGTTTTACATGCTCACGATTTCCGTGATGCTCGTGAATTTAAAGGAAAATCTGTTTTACTTGTGGGCAGCAGTTATTCAGCTGAAGATATTGGTTCTCAATGTTATAAGTATGGTGCTAAACAGATTTACACATGTTATCGCACCAAGCCTATGGGCTTTAAATGGCCTAGAAACTGGTCAGAAAAAAAGCAGCTTGTTCGCGTAGATGAAGATACAGCCTATTTCGGAGATAACAGCTCAGCAAAGGTTGATGCCATTATTTTATGTACTGGCTATCTGCACCATTTTCCCTTCATTGAAGACAAGTTGCGTTTAAGAACCCATAACTGCTTGTACCCTCTGGGCTTATATCAAGGGGTGGTATGGGAGAAAAATCCGCGCTTATTTTATCTAGGCATGCAGGATCAGTGGTATACCTTTAATATGTTTGATGCCCAAGCCTGGTATGTACGCGATATTATTTTAGGCAAGATCGCCTTACCTGAGGTTGCAGAAATGCAACAGCATACCCAAGCCCTGCATCAGAAAGAGAAGCAATTAATAACCGAGGAACAGTCTGCGAAGTTTCAAGGCGACTATATCAAACAGTTAATTGCACAAACCGATTATCCATCTTTTGATATTGATGCAGTACATAATATTTTCATGCAGTGGAAAAAGCATAAAAAAGAAAATATTATGGGCTTCAGAGATAAAGTATATCGCTCGGTGATGACAGGAAAAATGGCTCAACCGCACCATACCCCTTGGTTATATGCGCTTGATGACTCATTGGAAAGTTATTTAGAAGACCCTAAACAGCAAGAAGCCATGTAGGGCCAGAGCATATCAAAAGCCATCTGTATAAATACGCAGGTGGCTTTTATTGGCTGGTGTGTATTAAAGCTTTTATTCTAAAAATATTTAAAAAAAATAAAAAATGACTTTATATTAAATTTCTCTCATAACTCAAAAGGCATCTTCTTTTGAGCAGCTTTTGTACCAAGCGTGACTAAAGGCAAACAGGACACTTCATAAGCTGGATTTTAATAGACCTTTTATTTATCCATTAAATCTACTTCATAATTTTTAAAGTTTTTGATTGGGATTTGATACAGAAAATAGTAGGCAGTCACAGCAAAAAAATAGCGGTTTTTTTTTGAGAAAATACAGATCACGCCAAAATATAGATAAGGTATTGATTTTATAAATAATAATGGTGCGCTCAGCGGGACTCGAACCCACGCCACAGGCTTCGGAGACCTGTACTCTATCCAGTTGAGCTATGAGCGCGCGACGCACATCATAACAAAAAAATCAGTAAGGTAAAGCACCTATCTCTAAGTTATTTAACTTTATGCTTATGCTTTATACAATATTCCAAAAACGCAACATAGAATCCCAAGTGGATGACTTGGCTTATTTTGCAAGATCACTCACAATATCTTAACTTTTCACCATTTGAGATATCCATGACTGATGCACTGACATTGAGGGATTTATCGAAAACCTATAGAAATGGTTTTCAGGCACTGAAAGGAATTAACTTAAATGTACCGGAAGGTGAGTTTTATGCGCTGTTGGGTCCCAATGGTGCAGGAAAATCAACCACGATTGGCATCATCAGCTCATTAACAAGAAAAAGCTCTGGCACGGTTGAGATTTTTGGTTATGACCTCGACACCCAGCCCTCTAAAGCCAAACAGTGTCTAGGGGTAGTTCCACAGGAATTTAACTTCGCTCAGTTTGAAAAAACCTTTGATATTCTGGTGACTCAAGCCGGATATTACGGTATCCCTAAAAAAATCGCGCAAGCCAGAGCAGAAGAATATTTAAACAAACTCGGCTTATGGGATAAGCGTTCGACCCAGGCACGTATGCTTTCAGGGGGAATGAAACGCCGTTTAATGATTGCCCGTGCGATGATGCATGAACCCAAATTACTGATTCTGGATGAACCTACTGCGGGTGTTGATATCGAACTACGCCGTTCTATGTGGGATTTCCTGAATGAAATGAATGAAAATGGCACTTCTATTATTCTGACCACTCATTATCTGGAAGAAGCAGAAATGTTGTGTCGTCGTATAGCCATCATTGATCGCGGGGTCATTAAAGAAGATACCAGCATGAAAAACTTCCTCAACCAGCTCAATGAAGAATCCTTTATTTTCGATCTGGCCGCCCCAATTGAGCCCCTCAGTCTGGATATTATTGGCGTCCGTTTTAATCTGATTGACCCGTTGACTCTGGAAATCACCCTGGATAAGGCCCATACCATGAATGATCTGTTCCAGTTACTCGAATCACAAAATATCCAGGTTCGCAGTATGCGTAATAAATCCAATCGTCTGGAAGAGCTATTCGTAAAAATGGTTGAAAAAAATCTGGATGGAGCGGCAGAATGAATATGAATCAGCTAGGTATCGCCTTATATACCATTCTGCATAAGGAAATCCGCCGCTTTATGCGGATCTGGCCACAGACTTTATTACCCCCAGCCATTACCATGAGCCTGTACTTTGTCATCTTCGGCAATCTGGTCGGTTCAAGAATTGGGGAAATGGGTGGCCACAGCTATATGGAGTTCATTGTGCCCGGCTTGATTATGATGGCCGTGATTACCAACAGTTATGCCAACGTCTCTTCCAGTTTTTTTAGCTCAAAATTCCAGAAAAGTATTGAAGAGCTGATCATGAGCCCCGTACCTCTGCACATCGTGTTATGGGGTCATGTGCTGGGCGGTGTCACCCGCGGTGTACTCGTCGCCATAATTGTCAGTGTAATGAGTCTGTTTTTTGCAGATTTATCTATTACCAACTGGTTCGTCACCATTTATACTGTACTGATTACCTCCCTGCTCTTTTCTCTGGGCGGTTTTATCAATGCAGTCTATGCCAAATCTTTTGATGATATTTCAATCATCCCGACATTTGTATTGACGCCGCTGACCTATTTAGGCGGAGTGTTTTATGCAATTTCAGCCCTCGGTCCATTTTGGCAAAATTTATCTTTGATTAATCCTGTGGTGTATATGGTCAATGCCTTTCGCTATGGCATTTTAGGTCATAGCGATGTCAATGTTGCCGTTTCACTGACAGTAATCAGCTTATGTTGTGCAGCACTGTATATGCTTGCCTATCATTTACTCTCCCGTGGTTCAGGAATGCGTGAATAATGAGTGTAGAACAATCTCTTCTTGGTAAAGACACCAACTACCCGACAGAATATCAACCCGATGTTCTGTTCCCTATTTCACGCGCACCTGCCCGTGAAAACTATGCCCATGTAGATGCCATTCAGCAAGGCAAAGACTGGTGGCATGTCTTTGAAATTTCCTGGTTAAATGCAGTCGGCATCCCGCAAGTAGCCATTGGCCGGATTGCCCTGCCGGCATCTTCACCCAACCTGATCGAATCTAAATCTTTAAAACTCTACTTTAATAGCCTGAACTTTACGACGTTCAACTCAAAAGATGCCTTTATCCAGACGGTAGAACAAGATTTATCCCGCGTGGCTGAAGCGGAAGTGACGCTAGAACTGTTTCAGGTAGATGAGCTTGAAGTTTCCAAGCCGGAAGGTATTTCTATTGATGATCTGGTGCCAGAACGTCTGGAAAATCATCCGAATGCCAACCTGCTGGCTTTGGATCTGGAAAATTCACAAGAAGGCGAAATCCAGCTTTACTCTCATTTGCTCAGAAGTAATTGCCCGGTGACTGGCCAGCCAGACTGGGGAACAGTTTTTATACGTTATCAGGGCAAAAAACCTTGTTATAAGAGTATATTGGCCTATATTATCTCTTATCGTCAGCACAATGGTTTTCATGAACAGTGTGTGGAACAGATGTTTGCCGACATCTGGCAACAGCTGAAACCAGAAAAGCTGATGGTTTACGCCACCTATACACGTCGTGGTGGATTGGACATCAATCCTTGTCGTGTATCGGATTTAACATGGATGCCTCGCCCTATACGTTTAGCGCGACAATAAAAAACATTGAGGTTTAACAATGCCATTTTTTGGTTTTATTCCTTCTGCAGAACTATTAAATACTATTCAGACTGCACAGAAAAATAAAAACTCAAGTGAACCGCTTTATCCTTTACGTGACAAAACCGCATTGATGATTAATGATGAAATCCTCGACGCGATTCTCACGGAACTGGTACGCCGTTTTCCTGCCAGCGACAAGCGTGATACGGCAGAAAAACTGGCGGGTTATATCAAGTCGACTGTTGCAGTTTTACTCAAGCAGTTGCTGGGTAAAGCATCGAATGAGGTGGTGAAAGAGTCGATTGCCTTCTCTGAGCGTAGTCTGTTCAAAGACCCGGCTGGCCATATGCGTATCGGTGAAACGCTCGACGCCAGTCTGGTCACTAATCTGAAGCATCAGTTTGCCGAACTCAAAGCTGGCAATACGGTAGACAAGCAAACGCTGAGTAACCTGTATAAACAGTTTGCTGAAGCCACTGTACGTCACTTTATGGTCGACTTTAATAAAACCCTTGATTTGGGGATGATCAAACGCAAAGCAGCAGATATTGGCGCTGCTGCCGTAATTAAAGCCGTTAATATTGCCGCTGATAAAATCATTCTGAATTTAACCAAAGAAGAATTGCAGATTATGGCGGAATATCATGACACCCTGTTCTATACCGAGTAATGTCTCAGCCTGAACATACTCCCTTTAAAAAGCCTGACTCCGGTCAGGCTTTTTAGTCTCAATGAAACAGCTTGTTACAGTTAAAGGCCATAAAAATGAAATGTGCTTTAAAAATAGCCAACCTTTCTTTATTTTTACCACACTTTATATGACTCATATTCGCGGCAATGTTATCTTTATTCACAGCTTTAAGCCGGAAAATTGAGAAAAACAAATTCTTCTATTTTTGCGGCATGATTCAAATAATATAGCCACAAACTCACCAGAAATTTGGAAATCATAGCAAGATGTTGAAATTTGATTTATATAAAAAATTGAAACAATATTCAATTCTATTTGCCACCTTGGGCCTGAGCAGCAGCATTGTTTCTGCCAATGACTTTCAACATCATCCTTCCTATGCCAGCTTTAAACAAAGTACCATGCAAAAATACGGCCTGACCGCAGGGCAAATCGATTCCGCGATGGCCGGGACAAAAAATCTTCCGAATATTATCAATATCATGAATCGTCCGGGCGAAAGTAAGCCATGGTATGCCTATAAAACCAATTTTCTGGCTGAGTCTACCATTCAGCGTGGCGTACGTTTTAAACAGCAGTATGCAGATACCCTTAACCGTGCTGAGCAGCAATTTGGAGTACCTCAGGCGATCATTTTAGGCATTTTGGGAGTAGAAACCGGTTTTGGGAGCAACAAAGGCTCATTTATTACCCGTGATGCCCTAGCCACTTTAGGTTTTGGCTATGAGCGTCGTGCACAGTATTTCCAGGATGAGCTGGCGGCTTTAATCGCCTGGTCCTATACAGATGGCATTCCAACTTCATCAGTGGTCGGTTCCTATGCCGGTGCGATTGGCTACCCACAATTCATGCCAAGCAATATTCCAAAATTTGGTGTGGACTATGATGGCAATGGTCATATTGACCTGCGTAATTCTGCTGTGGATGCAATTGGTTCCATTGCCAACTATCTGGCCCAATATGGCTGGCAGCGCAACCAGCCAGTGGCCTTTCCGGCGCGTTATAGTGGCTCCAATCCTGAGGCAGTGATTGCCAAGGATTTAACCCAGCCTGTACCTTATGGAGTACTAAAAAGCCAAGGAGTCAGCCCGATGAATCCGATCGTAAAAATTGACGATCTGGACATGGTGAACCTGATTCAATTACAAGAAAGCTCTGGGCCAATTTACTATATTACTTATCCTAATTTTCAAGTAATTACGACCTATAACCGCAGTCGCATGTATGCGACCGCTTTATGGCTTTTAGGTACAGAAATTACGAGCCGATAACAGTAATTTTTGCTACAAATTATTAAAGTCAAGTTTTTTATAAGGAAATATGAGCAAGAAATAGGCGTTTTTAATACAACGTTACAATATTGATTATTTTTTAATCAATCACTGTGTATTTTACGTTCTTTTTTTCAATATTTTAATTAAATACTAGACAGCTTATTGTCAGCATGAATATCATCCTTTTCGTTAAATGTAGTTGCATAAGTTAAATGTCAGGCAGGTTTGGTTGATTTTTCAATAACTTAGACAAATCAATCTAAATATGCTGTTAGGAGTTGATTCGATGCATTCTTCTTTTTTGAAGTATTTTATGGCTATTGCCGCGACGGTCACACTGGCCCAGTCACAGGCAGATATGGTTCCGTCATCTTCATTCAATCATGAAAATGACAATTCTCGTCTAGCTGCACGAGTGTTAAATAAAGAAGCTCAAAGCTTCAATTCAAATTTCACCAATTTGAACAGTCTTTCAATCACTGAACGTTCAGGCGATAAAGTTCGTCGTGAAACCATTGCAGCAAAAATTGAAATACCTGCAGAAGAGCCTTCAGTGATTGAAAAGCTGAATACTGTTGCTTCCAAGACAGTACGCAAGTTTAGCCAAACAGGTACAGCATCCTGGTATGGCCGTCAATTCCATGGCCGCAAAACAGCAAGCGGTGAAACATTCGACATGAATGCTTTAACAGCCGCTCATCGTAGCTTGCCGTTGAACTGTTATATCCGTGTCACGAACAAGAACAATGGTAAAAGTGTCGTTGTGAAAGTAAACGATCGTGGTCCATTCCATGGCAACCGTGTTCTTGACCTTTCTTACGGTGCAGCAAAGCAGTTGGGAATCACCAGTGCCGGAACTGCAAACGTAAATATTGAACGTGTTGCCGGTCCAAATTCTTAAAATTTAACTTGCAATACATTTAACAAAAGCCGCAATAATATGCGGCTTTTTTTATTGATACCCAAACCCTAGACCTTGGTTTTTTTCCGAAACTTCGACTTGATCAACTTGCCTGCTATCGATTTCATTTTGACCAATGCTTGCTTCTGTTCTATATTCAGATTCAATCAGGATATGTTCAAGGATGGAGCGAAAAATGAAAACAGTATCGGAATGGTTTGCTGAATATAGCGAAAGCCACCAGAATAAAACCAATAAACTGATTCACTGGGTGTGTGTCCCGACTATTTATTTTTCGATTATCGGTATTCTGGCGCATTTTAGCGCTCTACTAACGGCTGTGCTCTTGGCTTTAGCGTTTATCTTCTATGCTCGCCTTGATATTGTACTGGCTGTCGCGATGGCAGCACTGACGCTGGTCATGGCTTGGCTGATCTGGATTTTACCGATGGGCAGCGGATTCTTTATTACCCTCTTCGTTTTTGCCTGGATTGGTCAGTTTTATGGTCATAGAATTGAAGGTAAAAAGCCTTCTTTCTTTAAAGACCTGCAATTCCTTCTCATTGGCCCAATCTGGTGCATGGATGCATATTTAGGTAAAGTCCTACCATCCTGGAGATCTCGTCAATCTGAGGCCTTACAGCCCACTTGAAGCGTATGTAATATCATTACACTTATAAATCCGGAAAAGTGCTATTCCACAATCAGTTTTCCCGGTAAATTTAGGCCCTTCCCTCATATTTTATTGCGTGACATCAAAATCCTTTAAAGCGAATTATTTTGTACGCCAGGCTTAAAGGCAGTGAATCATCGAGTCAACCGCTAAATTTTTGTTCAGGCCAAAAAAAGCCCCATCAAATGGGGCTTTTTTAAATTCTTAACCGAATTATTGTGCAGCAGCCTGAGCAGCAGCAACTTCTTCAGCGAAAGAAAGCTCAGCTTTCTTCTCGATACCCTCACCCACTTCGAAACGAACGAATTGAGCTACAGTAGTAGCTGTTGCTTTAAGAACGTCAGCAACTTTTTTGTCGTTGTCAATTACGTACATTTGACGCTCAAGCACAACTTCGTTCAGGTATTTCTCAACAGAACCTACCACCATCTTTTCAACGATGTTTGCTGGTTTGCCAGATTCAAGCGCTTTCGCTTCAGCAATTTCTTTCTCTTTCGCGATCAGATCAGCTGGAACCTGTTCAGCATTTACGGCAACCGGATTGAATGCAGCAATGTGCATTGCCAAGCCTTTACCAGTATCCGCATCACCTGTGTAAGATACAACAACACCGATACGCAGACCGTGTTTATAAACAGCCAGTTTTTCGCCTTCAAGGATTGAAGCACGACGTACCTGGATGTTTTCACCGATTTTTTGAACAAGAGCGATACGTGCTTCTTCAACAGTCGCACCATCTTCAAGTTTAAGTTCAGCAATTTTAGCAGCGTCAGTTTCATTGGCAGCAAGTGCAGCTGCTGCAACTTTGTTAGAGAAATCAGCAAAGTTTGCGTCTTTAGCAACGAAGTCAGTTTGGCAGTTTACTTCTAGAAGGATTGCTTTGTTACCTTCCTGAACAATGGTAATCGCGCCATCAGCAGCAATATTACCTGCTTTTTTAGCAGCTTTTGCCTGACCAGATTTACGAAGGTTGTCAATCGCCAGTTCGATATCACCGCCCGCTTCTGTCAATGCTTTTTTACATTCCATCATTGCAAGACCTGTACGATCACGCAACTCTTTAACCATGCTTGCTGTAACTGCAGTCATGTTTATCTCCTAAATACGGTAGAAAATGAAATCTTTTAGAACAGAAACGGCCCAGAGGATTCTCATGGGCCGCCTGCATACTTAACGCTTACTTTACCACTGTCACATGTCGCAAAAATGACAAGCTAGCGTCAAACGCATTAAGCCTCAGAAGCTGGAGCTTCTTCTGCTTTAGCTTGTGCATTTGCTTGTGATTGAGCGTATTCTTTACCAGCAATAATCGCATCAGCCATAGCAGAAGCATAAAGAGTTACTGCACGGATCGCATCGTCGTTACCCGGAATAACGTAGTCTACGTTGTCTGGGTTAGAGTTTGTATCAACGATACCAATTACAGGAATACCAAGGTTTTTGGCTTCTTTAATTGCAATCGCTTCGTGGTCAACGTCAATTACGAATAATGCGTCAGGTAAACCACCCATGTTTTTCACGCCGCCTAAAGCACGCTCAAGTTTTTCCATCTCACGGCTACGCTCTAAAGCTTCACGTTTAGTCAGCTTAGCGAAAGTACCGTCTTGAGATTGAGTTTGAAGGTCTTTTAAACGGTTGATAGATTGGCGAAGTGTTTTCCAGTTCGTCAACATACCACCTAACCAACGGTGGTCTACATATGGCTGACCAGCACGTTGCGCTTGTTCACGGATGATTGCAGAAGCTGCACGTTTAGTACCAACGAACAAAACTTTGTTCTTTTTGCTAGCCAAGTTGTTAGCAAAGTTCAAAGCATCATTTAACGCAGGAACAGTGTGCTCAAGGTTAATGATGTGAATTTTGTTGCGCGCGCCGAAGATGTATTCGCGCATTTTTGGGTTCCAAAAACGTGTTTGGTGACCAAAGTGTGCGCCTGCTTGAAGAAGGTCGCGCATGCTTACGTTGTAATCTGCCATTTTCTTTACCTTAAAGTTTGGGTTAGGCCTCCATATATCCGCATTCTCCACCCCGTAGGGCACCCAGAGTAATGTGTCGATATATGTGCGGATTTTAATACACCATTCATCTAGCCTCGCAAATATATTCACGAAAAAGCATTTGATAAAATGGGCGGCTATTTATACCATAGCTACACACAAATTTCCAAAAGTTTTTAGAGATCATGAACACGACTTATCAAGCTCCCCCTCGTTTAATCAAATCCGCAGAAGATATCGAGAAGATGCGCGTGGCTGGACGACTGGCAGCAGAAGTTTTGGATATGATCAAACCGCATATCAAACCCGGCGTCACCACCCTGGAACTGGATACGATTTGTCATGACTATATTGTCAATGTGCAAGACGCAATTCCGGCCTGTCTGGGCTATGGTGCGGCTCCTGGTCGTCCTGCTTTCCAGC
This sequence comes from Acinetobacter sp. RF14B, assembly GCF_006864105.1. Taxonomy (NCBI): domain Bacteria; kingdom Pseudomonadati; phylum Pseudomonadota; class Gammaproteobacteria; order Moraxellales; family Moraxellaceae; genus Acinetobacter; species Acinetobacter sp. RF14B. Next base: position 56,026 of record NZ_SMTB01000001.1, read on the forward strand.
ACACCATCTGTACTTCGGTGAACCATGTGGTTTGTCATGGGATTCCTTCGGAAAACAAAACCTTGAAAAAAGGTGACATCCTGAATATTGATGTAACTGTCATCAAGGATGGTTTCCATGGTGATACCAACATGATGTATATCGTCGGTGGCGAAACCTCAATTTTGGCCAACCGTCTCTGCAAAGTGGCACAGGAAGCCATGTACCGGGGTATCGCTGTAGTTAAGCCGGGTGCAACCATCGGTGATATTGGCCATGTGATTCAACAATATGTTGAATCTGAACGCTTTAGTGTAGTGCGTGAATATTGTGGTCATGGTATCGGCACGACTTTCCACGATGAACCGCAGGTACTGCATTATGGTCAACCGAATACCGGCATGATCCTTGAAGAAGGCATGACTTTTACGATTGAACCGATGGTAAATGCCGGCGTTTGGCAAACCAAACTACTGGGAGATAAGTGGACCGTGGTCACCAAAGACCATAAATTATCAGCACAATATGAACACACTCTTTTAGTAACAAAAGATGGCGTTGAAGTCCTCACCGCTCGTCCCGAAGAAGATTTGTCACGTTTTACCGCATAACTGCAAGTCTTAAACAGAGCAATGGCCACTTTAAAGTGGCCATTTTTATTTTATATTTCATCTATTAATCAAATATTAAACTTATAAATAAAGCACATCGGGCTTTGCCTGCGCATTTTTAACTCAGGATAAACTTTGACAACGCCTCTATTTTTTTCATCAAGTTTTTCAAATTCTTTTGCCCTATGTTGAGTATTTTGAGCTAAGATAATGTGCTTTTTATTTTTTAATCCCCATAAGAAGGAATACTGCCGTGGACGTACGTCTCTCTGATCGTGTAAATGCCATCAAACCGTCCCCAACCCTTGCTGTGACGAATAAGGCTGCTGAATTAAAAGCTGCCGGTCATAATGTCATTGGTCTGGGCGCAGGTGAGCCAGATTTTGATACACCGCAACACATCAAAGATGCAGCAATTGCAGCGATTAACAACGGTTTCACCAAATACACCGCTGTTGACGGCACGCCAGGTCTTAAAAAAGCAATCATTGCTAAATTAAAACGTGACAATAACCTTGACTATGCAGCGAACCAGATTCTGGTATCTTGTGGCGGTAAACAATCTTTCTTTAACCTGGCGCTTGCCCTGTTAAATAAAGGTGATGAAGTGATTATCCCTGCGCCATTCTGGGTTAGCTATCCAGATATGGTCATTATCGCTGAAGGTGTACCAGTAATTGTGAAATGTGGTGAAGAACAACGTTTCAAAATTACCCCTGCACAATTAGAAGCGGCCATCACTGAAAAAACCCGTCTGGTGGTATTAAACAGTCCATCTAACCCGACAGGCATGATTTATACCAAAGCTGAGCTTGAAGCTTTGGCTGAGGTATTACGCAAACATCCAGACGTCTTTATTGCCTCGGATGACATGTACGAGCCAATCCGCTGGACTGACGAGTTCTATAACATCGCAACAGTTGCACCAGATCTTTATGAGCGCACCATCGTATTAAACGGTGTGTCTAAAGCCTATGCAATGACTGGCTGGCGTATCGGCTACGCAGCGGGTCCTGCAAAACTTATCGGCGCGATGAAAAAAATCCAGTCTCAATCAACTTCTAACCCGACTTCGATTTCACAAGTTGCGGCAGAAGCTGCATTGAACGGTCCTCAAGATGTACTTGAGCCAATGGTTGAAGCTTTCAAACGTCGTCATGACCTCGTGGTCAATGGCTTGAATGACATCAAGGGTATTTCTTGCTTACCTGCTGATGGTGCTTTCTATGCTTATGCCAACATCAAACCGTTGATTCGTGCCAAAGGCTTGAAATCTTGCACAGAGTTCTCTGCCTGGTTACTGGAAGAAACGGGTGTTGCAGTTGTTCCTGGCGATGCATTCGGCCTGGGTGGCTTCATGCGTATCTCTTATGCAACTGCTGATGAAGTACTGGTCGATGCGCTTGCACGTATTAAGAAAGCGGCTGACTCTATTGAAGGCGTTGATGAAGCGATTGCTTCAATTGAAGCTGAAAAAGCTGCAAAATAATCTAAATTATTAGATTAAAGAGACCCGCGGTCATGATATGAGCGCGGGTTTTTTAATTTTAAACATTTACAGCTGTTAAAGCATCACGATACTTTTCTGGAACTTGAGCATCAGTCCATTTTACACCCCATTGCATCATGGCTTGCAACATAGGCGCCAAAGCCTTCCCCTTTTCAGTCAGTACATATTCAAAACGCTGTTGCCGGTCAACATAGGCCTGTTTAACTAAAATGCCTTCATTCACCAAACGCAACAGACGATCAGATAATACATGACGGGTCAGGCCCAGATTCTGCTGAAACTGTTCAAAGCGGGTCATGCCTAAGAAGGCATTACGAATAATTAACAAGGTCCAGCGATCACCAAAAATTGCCAGACTTTTGGCAATCGGACAGTTTTGCTCAGTTGCTTCAGTCCATTTCATAAATGTAAGCCCGCAGAGAATTATTTTACTGACTCTACTTTAAACAATTGACTCTTCTCGACACAAGTTCTACTTTAGAACTTGAAAATTTTTTAAATAACAATCTAATCATATTGATAAAACAGTGAAGTAAAGGAATAACCATGAACCCTAAAGAAATGACCGGACTACAACTTCTGCAAGCCATGGCCGCCGGCCATATTCCTCCTGCCAGTATCAGCCAGACGATCCCCATGAAACCGACCGTAATTGAAAGTGGACAGGTCACCTTTGAAGTACAGGCTGATCAACGTCATTTAAACCCTTTAGGTGGTGTACACGGCGGCTTTGCTGCAACCGTACTCGATACCGTAACAGGTTGCGCTGTTCACAGCGCTTTAGAAGCAGGCATTGGATATGGCACTATTGATCTGAATATTAAAATGTGTCGCCCTGTTCCACAAAACCAACCGCTGACTGCTATTGGCAAACTGATTAATATGAGTAAAAATCTTGCGATTTCAGAAGGAAAAATTGTGGATGAAGATGGCAAACTCTATGCACACGCAACAGCCACATGTATGATTCTTCGTTAAAGGTTTATAGCATATTATGCTTTAAAGCACTCCCCACTCTATCTGCTAATTTGACAGATTTCGGTCGGGTTAAAGCACGATATTCAAAATAATGTTTCGAGATATACGCCAGACTCAACTCCTGAGTTTGGCCAGTCGATGCCTGCCAAACTTTAGATTGATTCGATCCAGTCAAAAAATTACCTGAAATTGCATAAATATATAAATCTTTTTGTGAGACTTCAGGAACATGCAGGAATATTTCAAAACTGAACTGCGGTTCTTTTTTAGCCAACCATTTTTCTGAAAACCACAGTTGCAAGAGATCCCCGAGATATAACTGCTGATTCGCTAAGGGCCATAAACAGATTTCAGCACCTGTGACAGGAGTAAAATATTGGCTCGAATCTTGAATAATATCGAGATAATGCTCTTGATAGAAAGACAACTGCGCGAAAATTTGGGGGATTGTGAGCGTATTCATTCGCTTTCTCCAGTTTAGCCATTTTTGTGCTGGCAAGTCGGTTTAAATCCACACTGTTTGACCATTTGATCAAACGACTTTATGGATTCAATCTAGCAACTGGATATTCTCCTGACAAGTATTTTTCAATATTTTTATGCAATTGTTTAAATTAAAATCAGATAAATATGATTTGTCATAAATATGAAAGTTTTTGCTTGACCCTTGTCAAAATGTCTCTATAATCGCATGCAGATTCTCCCATAGCTCAGTCGGTAGAGCGACGGACTGTTAATCCGCAGGTCCCTGGTTCGAGCCCAGGTGGGAGAGCCAAATTCAAGAAAGCCCGCAGCATTAAAGCGGGCTTTTTTATTTTCTATTTTATGCCCTTCCTTCTTTTAGCGACCTTAAAATCATCAACTCGCTTTGCTAAGCTGCCTATATGGCAGTACACCTGATGATGGTTCTAATCAATTTTCTTTTCATTTTCTAAGCTGCCTATATGGCAGTACACTTGGTGAATACTTACTACAATCCTGACGTCAATTTCTAAGCTGCCTATATGGCAGTACACACTTTTAATCAATCTAATTTACAAATCGCATATTTCTAAGCTGCCTATATAGCAGTACACCCCCTGCCACCACGCGAACCTCACCATCCAAATTTCTAAGCTGCCTATATAGCAGTACACTATGCTTTTGCATATAAAAGGCTGGGTTAGGATTTCTAAGCTGCCTATATAGCAGTACACAGATTGAAAAAATTAATGCTGCGATTGCTGGGTTTCTAAGCTGCCTATATAGCAGTACACTTTTTTATACTCAATTGGCAAATGCTGCGTTTTTTCTAAGCTGCCTATATGGCAGTACACAGCACAAGGTGCAACCAAGTACCAGGTGGAATTTTCTAAGCTGCCTATATGGCAGTACACCCATTAACTGATTGTGCGACTTCTTGTATTGTTTTCTAAGCTGCCTATATGGCAGTACACTTGGTGAATACTTACTACAATCCTGACGTCAATTTCTAAGCTGCCTATATGGCAGTACACGAAATATCATTGCTCCCACCTTTTGATATTGGTTTCTAAGCTGCCTATATGGCAGTACACATATCAGGGCAAGTTATTACCGACTCATAAGCTTTCTAAGCTGCCTATATGGCAGTACACATGCAAGGCGCAGATGAATACAGCTTGGTTTTTTTCTAAGCTGCCTATATGGCAGTACACGATGAATGGATAAATGACCTTGTAGAGTCATGTTTCTAAGCTGCCTATATGGCAGTACACACGCGGCTCAATCACACGCACAATCTTGAAACTTTCTAAGCTGCCTATATGGCAGTACACGGGGGCTGATATGTGTGGGGGATCATTTGGCATTTCTAAGCTGCCTATATGGCAGTACACTTGGCGGTGCTTTGGCTTTTGTTTTTTGGATCTTTCTAAGCTGCCTATATGGCAGTACACATTTTGCATCTTAACAAAAAAAAATTACGTTTTTTCTAAGCTGCCTATATGGCAGTACACATAGTAAAGCTGCAAAGTGTTTTCATGCGGAGTTTCTAAGCTGCCTATATGGCAGTACACAAGCGAAGCAACGCCAGGAAATGTTAGAAAAATTTCTAAGCTGCCTATATGGCAGTACACTTTTCGATAGATATAATCAAATTAACTGCTTCTTTCTAAGCTGCCTATATGGCAGTACACAATTTAACTGCTAGAAAACCCATAATTAATATTTTCTAAGCTGCCTATATGGCAGTACACGTAAAGCATTGACTAAAATTGATGAGGTTTTGCTTTCTAAGCTGCCTATATGGCAGTACACTTAACTGGTTCGCCATTGTTGTCATAACCTTTTTTCTAAGCTGCCTATATGGCAGTACACATTAAAGCTATAGGCATTTCGGTTGATGTGATTTTCTAAGCTGCCTATATGGCAGTACACTTGCTAATCAATCAGTAACGCAAGAAACTATTTTTCTAAGCTGCCTATATGGCAGTACACGGGCCGCGGGAACAATTCAAAATCATGAAGGATTTCTAAGCTGCCTATATGGCAGTACACTTTTAGGTATCGTAACTATTGCCCGTCAGACTTTTCTAAGCTGCCTATATGGCAGTACACGGTAGTAGTACAACGATCAGTGACCAGCGTAGTTTCTAAGCTGCCTATATGGCAGTACACTTAAGCATATTGATAACAAGCATACTAAGACTTTTCTAAGCTGCCTATATGGCAGTACACAGGTACATATTTCTATAATATGTTCGCTTAAATTTCTAAGCTGCCTATATGGCAGTACACCAACGTAAACAAACTGAAATACTTATGCAAAATTTCTAAGCTGCCTATATGGCAGTACACGAAATGCTGGTATGTAAGGCTTACAGAGCTAATTTCTAAGCTGCCTATATGGCAGTACACTAAATTCTTCAGTACCAGTTAGTTTAACTGAATTTCTAAGCTGCCTATATGGCAGTACACGTGCTTGGTCATTAAAAAATGGGTCAGCGTTTTTTCTAAGCTGCCTATATGGCAGTACACGCGCGTTATAAACGACATTACCCACTCAAAGATTTCTAAGCTGCCTATATGGCAGTACACCACAACGGGCTTTACTAAAAATGAGTCCGAAATTTCTAAGCTGCCTATATGGCAGTACACCGTGCGAATTTCTTTCCATAAATCAGTATCATTTTCTAAGCTGCCTATATGGCAGTACACAACTATGTTTAATATTCACAGAGATATTACATTTTCTAAGCTGCCTATATGGCAGTACACAGGGTTTATCTGTTTATGTTCAAGCTGTTAATTTTCTAAGCTGCCTATATGGCAGTACACAAATTTAGCAGGCAAAAGAAAACCCACCAGAATTTCTAAGCTGCCTATATGGCAGTACACAGTCCTTTTTTAGACACTCAAATTAAATTAATTTTCTAAGCTGCCTATATGGCAGTACACCACGCGCATTCACTGCTTCCTGAGCAGTCATTTTTCTAAGCTGCCTATATGGCAGTACACTGCTGATGAGATGCTATATCTAAGTTTATATTTTTCTAAGCTGCCTATATGGCAGTACACGCCCTTGTGATTGCCTTCAGGATCAGGAAACGTTTCTAAGCTGCCTATATGGCAGTACACGCTTTCACATGGTTGATATTGAAAAAGATGGATTTCTAAGCTGCCTATATGGCAGTACACTAAAGAGCCTTGCCCCACAAGAATAATATCAATTTCTAAGCTGCCTATATGGCAGTACACAAGTTGATTATGTTATTGCCAATCCACCATTTTTTCTAAGCTGCCTATATGGCAGTACACTGAGTCAGAAACTTTTACCGGAAATTTACCATTTTCTAAGCTGCCTATATGGCAGTACACACGATAGTTTGAGAAGCGACATTGTTCTCCATTTTCTAAGCTGCCTATATGGCAGTACACATGACAGAGCCAGTCAAATTAATAATCACAAATTTCTAAGCTGCCTATATGGCAGTACACAAACATTAAGCGTCATGCCAACATTGCTTATATTTCTAAGCTGCCTATATGGCAGTACACCGTTGAACTCATCAATTATGAGTAATTCAAAATTTCTAAGCTGCCTATATGGCAGTACACACAACCAAAATACCTAAAACCAGATAAAAAACATAGTATTATCTTAAATATACCCCAATAGCCCTCTTATTCCTATCCATCTATAAGTCTCTGATTTTTATATTTAATTAGAGCATAAAAATATTTTGGGTTAAATAAAGCCTCTATTTAATCAACTTCAACCCAAAGAAAAAGCGGGAACTTTGTCCCGCTTGCATCATGTCAAACTTATGCTGTCTGTACGGGCACACCACTATGAAAACGAAAAAGCTCATCTGGACTTAAAATCAGATTCTTTTCTACTTCCCGGATATGCTCAATACGGCTCTGGATATTCTCTTCTGGATTTTTCCATTTTGCGGTTTTTGCCACATCCATCGCCAGTGCCAGATAATCCTCATAATGGCGGGATTCGGATTTCAGCAGATAACGATAATAACGGCCCAGCTCTTCATCGACCAAAGGTGCAAGTGCATAGAAACGCTCACAAGAACGAGCCTCCACAAAGGCACCAATGATCAATACATCAATCAGGGCTTCTGGCTCATAGGTCCGAATTTCTTTACGTAGGCCACCTGCATAACGCCCCGCACTAAGACCAATCCATTGCTGACCACGTTTACTCATAAATTCCAGCACTTGCTCATAGTGCAGCATCTCTTCACGGACCAGCTGTGCCAGTTTCACCTGCAAATCTACAAAGAAACTGTAGCGAAACATCAGATTCATCGCCGTACTGGCGGCTTTTTTCTCGCAGTTGGCATGATCCTGCATCAGAATATCCAGATTATTCAGTGCTTCATTGAGCCAGGCTTGCGGCGTTTCACAACCCAGGAAGCCAATCACGGGCTTCATGAGTTCATCATAATTTATATTTGACATAACGATCTTTTAATCTTAGCGGGCAGCTTTAATTACGGCTTTCATTTCTTGCACTGCCTGCGCCAAACCAACAAAGACAGCATCTGCAATCAGGGAGTGACCGATATTCAGTTCATGAATCTGTGGAATAGCAGCAATCGGAGTGACATTATCCAGATTCAAGCCATGGCCAGCATTGACCACCAGACCTTTAGAAACTGCGTATTCAGCGCCTTGAATAATACGCTCAAGCTCAGCCTGCTGGGCTGCTGGTGTTTCTGCATCGGCATAGGCACCGGTATGAATCTCAATTGTTGGCGCACCACATGCCACTGCTGCATCGATCTGCGCCAGATCAGCATCAATAAACAGTGAAACATCACAACCAATCGCTGTTAATTCCTGAGTCGCCTTTTTCACATCTTCAAAATGGCCAACCACATCCAGCCCACCTTCGGTAGTGACTTCCTGGCGTTTTTCCGGCACAAAACAAACATGCTGTGGCTGAATTTCCTTGGCAAAAGCCACCATTTCATCCGTCACCGCTATTTCCAGGTTCATCCGGGTTTTGAGTGCGGGACGCATACGACGTACATCATCATCCTGAATATGGCGGCGGTCTTCACGCAAATGCAAAGTAATGCCCTCTGCACCTGCCTGCTCGCAGATCAATGCAGCATTGACTGGGTCTGGGTAGGTCGTACCACGTGCTTGTCTTAATGTTGCGACATGGTCAATATTGACACCAAGTAATGCAGCCATAATATCTTCCTAACTACGATTGAGATTGAGAGTTTTGAATCCACAATTGTCGACTTTTCAAGGGGCGATCGCCAAGCAAGGCAGTAATCACCTGTCGATAAAGCTTCGTCAGTAATTGTAACTGTTCTGGGCTAAAATCCCTACCACTTTCATAATGCAGCATGGTTAAAATCTGCTGGCCCGACAAATTTGAGCGAGATGGTTTGGCGGTAGGCATAAAGCCATCATTTAACTGAAAATAATAATGCTGCGAGGGATTGATGGGCACCTGATTGGCATCGACTGAAAAGTCCAAAGCGTAGCCCAACTCTTCAAGCAGCACATGCTCAAACTGGCGCAGGATTTGCTTTAAATAACTATGCGGATCAGTCTGGACAGAAAGCTGCTGCAAAGCCACTAGCGTTTCGCCATACTTGGCATAAGTCTGTGGCATTTCCATTTCCAGGGGACACAGCCGCAGCAGAATTTCATTTAGATAAAAACCGGAAAAGAAGGCATCACCAAAAAAGAAAATAGGCTGATTAACAATTTCAAGCTTGGTAAAGTTTTTCAGTTCGGATTTTCCTGAAGCCTGCAAACTGATCGGCTGATATTGAGGGGGTGGAGTTTGTCGAAGTATGCCATCCATGCGGCCATATTCCTGCGTAAACAGGTACACAATATGGCTACGTTCGCGATATTTACGATGATGAATCAAATAGCCATGCAGCACTTCATTACGCATAGACTGCTGGCTTAATCACGATCTTTTTTAGATTGTTGTTCATCTTCGTCATCCCCATCCGGGATGACGGCACCAACGACGGCCGCAGTACCTTTGACCACCCCTTTCGTGGTTTTATAGGCCACTTTTACAGGTACAGTCACAACTTTGTGAATACAGCCCTGCAAGAACAAGACACATACCATGAGGGCTAAAACTTTCATCATGCACTCTACCTGTAAAATTTCAGTGATTAAATATCGCTATAACCAAGGCTCTTCAATGCACGCTCATCGTCAGACCAGCCGCCTTTGACTTTCACCCAAAGCGTCAGCATGATTTTTTGCTCGAACATTTTTTCCATATCCACCCGTGCATCCATACCGATTTTTTTCAGTTTAGATCCTTTTTCACCAATTACGATGGCTTTTTGTCCCGGACGGTCAACAAAAATTGTGGCATCGATATAGGTACAGGCAGGCTTCATACGCCCTGTTTTTTCATTCAGTACCGGCTCTTCGATTTTAAAAGATTCAATCTGAACCGTCAGGTCATACGGCAGCTCCTCACCAAGCTGGCGCATGATTTTTTCACGGATAATTTCAGAAGCCAGGAAACGTTCTGAACGGTCTGTCAGTTGATCTAGCGAATAAAGCGGTGGCTGAAATGGCAGGTATTTGGCAATCGTGTCACGTAAATGCTCCAGATTGGCACCACGCAGTGCAGATACTGGTACGATTTCCGCAAAATTCATCAACTTGGCACGTTCCTGAATCAGCGGTAAGGCCTGATTCTTGTTTTCAAACGTATCCAGCTTGTTGATGACCAGAATTACCGGCATCTCGGCATTCTTTAATTTTTCCAGCACAAGTTCATCGTTCTGGGTCCATTTCTGTGCATCGACCACAAACAGCACCAGGTTCACATCACGTAAGGCCGAATGTGCAGCACGGTTCATCATTTTATTGATGGCACGGACTTCTTTCTTATGCATCCCTGGCGTATCCACAAAGACCGCCTGAGATTTTTCACGTGAATCAATTCCCACAATTTTATGACGTGTGGTTTGTGGCTTACGTGAAGTAATGGAAAGTTTCTGACCGAGCAAATGGTTCATCAGGGTAGATTTACCCACGTTTGGCCGGCCAACAATCGCAACAAAACCGCTACGATAATCCGAAGGAATCTCAGTACCTTCTGCACTAAAGAATTGACTAATCAAGTCATTGCTGTCGCTTTGCGACTCGTGATCAGCATCGATGTGATCGGAATGAGTAGTCATTAAGACTTATGCTCCAAAAGTTTTAAAATATCTGCCGCTACAGCCTGTTCGGCAAATCGGCGGCTTGAACCTTCCCCGGTCATTACTGACATCCCCTGAACCTGACATTCCACCTTGAAATGTTGATTCGGGGCATCACCCTGAATATCGACCACCTCGTAAACCGGGAGAGGTTTTTTACGAGCTTGTAAATATTCCTGCAAGCGTGATTTCGGGTCTTTTAACTGGTCGGTGGGCTCAATATTGTCCAAATATGGTTCATACCATTTTAGCACAACCGCTTCCAGGATATTCAGATCGCCACAATCAACATAGATGGCACCAATAATCGCCTCGACCGTATCTGCAAGTATAGACTCACGATGATGACCGCCAGATTTCAATTCACCCGTACTGAGAATTAAATTCTGGCTAAGTTTTAAATCATTGGCGATTCTACCCAGCGCTTCCTGACGCACCAAGGTCGCACGCATACGCGTGAGGCGCCCTTCATTTTCGTGCGGATAAGCTGTGAACAGATAGTTCGCAATGATCATTCCTAAAAGTGAATCGCCTAGAAATTCTAGGCGCTCATAGTTATGTTTATGACTGACTGAACGATGAGTCAGGGCCAGCTTAAGTAAATCAGCCTGTTGAAACTGATAACCAATTCGTCTGGTCAGACGTTCATCATTTAGTTTTGACTGTGCTTTGATCAAACTCTTTCTCAAACTTCATCACTAAATCGATATTCATTACAAAATTTTTGCGAATTTCATAATTCTTGTGTACCTGCAAGCCATCCGTATTGGTGACTCGGGCAATGTCATCAAACTTCAGATCACGAATATTATTCATCTGTAAACGCTGATCCATCTGTTGACTGAATTGCGATGGTGCCATATTGGCAGGAGCAGTCTTAAGCAGCTCCTCAACCTGGTTATCAACCATACGGTCATCGAAATACGGCCCCCACACTGCAATTGCCACTTTTGCAAGAAATGCAAAGCCTACAATTGCAACCAAAATTCCAATATAAGAAGCACCTTGTTGATGTTTCATTTTTTATTTTCCTGACTGAAACAATTAATCAATCATTCCGTTTCGATTAAACGATGGCATTTTAAAGCCAGGCTCTTTATGCATCCAGATATAGAATGCTCGACCTGTTAAGTTCTCTTCCGGAACAAATCCCCAAAAACGGCTATCAGCACTCTGATCGCGGTTGTCCCCCATCGCGAAATAGTGCCCTTCTGGTACTTTGATTTCCCAATATAATCCATTTTCAGTGGAATATTTACCATTGTCCACATAGTTAATAAATGGTGCCTGACGTGCAACATTCACATTTTCAAGTTCACGCATGGTGAACGTATGCTCGCCAATGGTTTCTTTATGATACATCGAATTTGGCGTATCCATACGGTCTTTTTCACGGCTAAATTCTACCGGAACCTTTTCGACTTTTTGACCATTAATAATGAGCTGACCATGATCATAAACAATATGATCACCCGGCAAACCAATGATACGCTTGATATAACTGATCGTTGGCTGTGGCGGATAGCGGAATACCGCCACATCACCGCGTTCCGGATGGCCGGTATCAATAATCTTGGTGTTTACAATCGGCAGTTTTACCCCATAGTCAAACTTATTGACCAAAATAAAGTCACCCGTTTCCAGGGTCGGTACCATTGAATCTGATGGAATATTGAAAGGCTCATACAAAAACGAACGTAAGATCAGGACCACTGTCAGCACTGGCCAGAAGTCATAAGCCCATGTGATGATAAAATTTTCATTGCCCTTGCCCCGGGTCTGCCGCTGCTTCAGTACAAACTTATCCAGCAACCAGATTGCGACAAAGATTAAGGTCACAGGAACAAGAATCAAATTAAAATCAAAATCCATGGGCTTTATCCTTATTATTTAGCGTTCGACTTTCAATACAGCTAAGAACGCTTCTTGCGGGATTTCAACACTACCCACCTGTTTCATACGTTTCTTACCTTCTTTTTGTTTCGAAAGCAGTTTCTTCTTACGCGAGACGTCACCACCATAACATTTTGCCAATACGTTTTTACGCATCGCTTTTACGGTTGAACGAGCAATAATTTGTGCGCCAATGGCCGCCTGAATCGCCACATCGAACATCTGACGCGGAATCAGGTCTTTCATTTTTTCAACCAGGGCAATACCACGATGACGGGCATCCTGACGGTGACAAATCATGGCCAGCGCATCAACTTTTTCACCATTGATCAGGACATCCACTTTCACCAGTGATGAGCTTTCAAAACGCACAAAGTTATAGTCCAGCGAAGCAAAGCCGCGTGAACACGACTTCAATTTATCAAAGAAATCCATGACCACTTCAGCCATCGGGATTTCAAAGGTAATGGAAACCTGATTACTCATGAACTTCATGTCTTTTTGTACGCCACGGCGCTCCACACACAAAGTCATTACGTTCCCTAGATACTCTTGAGGCACCAGAATATGACACTCAGCAATCGGCTCACGCAGGTCTTCAACGGTTGTACCATCCGGCATTTTTGAAGGGCTGTCGATATAGAGGATTTCACCGTTCTTCATCACCGCTTCATAAATGACCGTCGGTGCAGATGAAATCAGGTCCAGATCGTATTCACGCTCTAAACGTTCCTGTACGATCTCCATGTGCAGCATGCCCAAGAAACCACAGCGGAAACCAAAACCAAGTGCATCTGAACTTTCCGGTTCAAAAAACAGTGCCGAGTCATTGATCTGTAGTTTCTGCAAAGCTTCACGGAATGGTTCAAAGTCACTGGCATCAATCGGGAAAAGCCCCGCATAGACCTGTGGTTTCACCTTTTTAAATCCGGGTAATATTTCAACTTCTGGTGTGGTCGCCAAGGTAATCGTATCCCCGACTGGTGCACCAAAAATGTCTTTAATCCCTGCAATGACGAAGCCAACTTCACCCGCTTCCAAAATGTCGGTTTCAGTATGTTTTGGATTAAAGATACCTACCGACGTAATGATGTGCGTTTGCCCTGTTGATTTCATCAACATCTTGTCGCCTTTACGCACACGACCCTGCTTGATCCGAACCAGAGAGACAACGCCCAGATAGTTATCAAACCATGAGTCAACAATCAGCGCCTGAAGGGGTGCCTCGCGATCACCTGTTGGAGGTGGAATCACATTGACCAGAGTTTCCAGAACACCTTCAATTCCCAGACCCGTTTTCGCTGAACAGGTTGGAGCTTCTGTCGCCTCAATGCCAATAATATCTTCAATTTCCTGAATCACACGTTCAGGTTCAGCCTGCGGCAAGTCAATCTTGTTAAGGACTGGCAGTACTTCCAGACCTTGCTCAATCGCAGTATAGCAGTTGGCTACAGACTGGGCTTCTACTCCCTGTGCGGCATCCACCACCAGAAGTGCCCCTTCACATGCTGCCAGAGAGCGTGAAACTTCATAAGAAAAGTCCACGTGTCCCGGAGTGTCAATAAAGTTCAGCTGATATTCCTGACCATTTGGATGCGTATAGTATAGCGTCACGGAGGTGGCTTTAATGGTAATCCCACGTTCGCGCTCTAGCTCCATTGAATCAAGAACTTGGGCCTGCATCTCACGATCCTGCAAACCACCACAAGTTTGAATAAAACGATCTGCAAGAGTCGATTTACCGTGGTCGATATGCGCAATAATCGAGAAATTACGAATATTTTTAATATCAACAGATTTTTTAGCTTGCGCCATGGGCTACCTTGAGAAAAAACGTGTCATGCAATTAAAAAAGATACTGCACAACAAAAACCGAATAGAAATTGCCGAGGATTATAGCAGAATGATGATACAGAAAAAGGATTATCTTTTCCTGCTTTTAAGTCGCCACTCCGCCCTGCTGATTGTTTACTGTGGCAACTCAAGCATATGTTTTTGCTGTTCAGATCACTTGTGCTTGAATGAGCCAGTAACCCAGATCATTTTTCTTGATAAAAACCCTGCTTTCAGGTCGTAGCAAGCCACTTAAAATATCTCGGATCTTTATGATTCAGTCCGCTCGGCAGAATAACAAAACCTATCTGGTTTAAAAGCGAATCAGGCAGTCTCTATGCAATAAGATTGAGAAAAATCAAGCGGATTTAGCTCAGCAGAAATAGGCTGATAAGCCTGGGTAAAGCTTGGTGACATACGTTTGGGACGCCCGGTCTCGATTTCTATACAGGCCCACTGGGTACTTCCTGTAAATAGCAGAGTCTGATCCTGAGGACGGTAAAATGCATATTGTCTGAATAAATACAAGGCATTTAGATCATTCAGCCAGGTCCTTAAAATAATCTTGTCACCCTCAAAGGCAGCTTTCCGGTATTGCACCTGATGTTGCACTGCGACCATGGCATGTTTAAGTTGTAGGTACTCTTTGAGTCCCAGCCCCAAATGCTCGATATGTGCTGAGGCTACATCCTGCATCCATTGCACATAAACCACATTATTAACATGCCCCAAAGCGTCAATATGCTCGTTTTTTACCTCTAAGACCTGATCAAAAATACCTGACACTTTTTATTTGTCCTTTCATTCAATTGTTCTGGCTTGCCTCAGTCTACAGAAATTTTCACTGGGGTAAATTGCAAAATATAAAAACCGTCTTCACTTAAAGACGGTTTTTAAATAGAACTTCTTAACTTCAGGAAATACGCATTCCCACTATTGCACGCTGTCCCTGACGGATTAAGGTCACCCGTGCAACTGTGCCTTTTTTCAACTCTGAAACAGCTTCAATAAAGCCATTGGTATCCTGTATCGGTGCATTATTGACCTGGGTAATGACATCATTCGGCATGATCCGGGCTTGAGCTGCAATTCCGCCCGGGCGTATATCCTGAATCACCACCCCTCCTTTAATTTCCAGCCCAGTCAGTTCCGCCGGGGTCAGATTCCGGATGGTCACCCCCAAGATCGGGCCTTTGGAAGGCCGAGCTGGGGTAGCCGTTTTGGCTGGTGTATTGTCTGGAGCGGTGACTAAAGTTGCCGCAATTTGACGGCGTTTATCATCACGTAACACTTCCAGTTGAACGCGTTGTTTTGGGGCAGTACGGTTCAGGTAATTCAGCAACTCGCTGGTTCTTGAAATAGAGGTTCCATTATATTTTAGAATCACGTCTCCAGGGCGTAGTCCGGCCTGAGCTGCCGGA
Organism: Acinetobacter sp. RF14B; assembly: GCF_006864105.1. Taxonomy (NCBI): domain Bacteria; kingdom Pseudomonadati; phylum Pseudomonadota; class Gammaproteobacteria; order Moraxellales; family Moraxellaceae; genus Acinetobacter; species Acinetobacter sp. RF14B. The sequence goes on from NZ_SMTB01000001.1 coordinate 71,936, forward strand.
GAGTTTGGCTCGACCTGGGTCACCAGCGAACCTTCCGGTTTAGACAGCTTATAAGATTCCGCCAGAGTACGGTCAATGTCCTGCAAACTGACTCCCAGATAGGAACGGGTCACTTTTCCGTTTCGTTTTAACTGCTCTGCAACCTCCATGGCCACATCGATCGGGATTGAAAAAGACAGCCCCATATAGCCGCCTGTACCACTAAAGATCCGTGAGTTGACCCCCACCACTTCACCGCGTTGATTAAATAATGGCCCCCCGGAGTTCCCCGGGTTTAAGGCTACATCAGTCTGAATAAACGGAACTGCCGTTTCTCCCATCATGTTTCGCATTTTGGCGCTGACAATCCCGGCAGAAGCCGAATAGTCAAAACCAAAAGGAGAACCAATCGCCAGCACTGGCTCCCCTACCCGTAAACGGTCTACATCGCCCGTGCTTAATTGGGGGAAATTAGCACCCTGTACTTTAAGTAGGGCAACATCTGTCCGCTCATCACTTCCGACAACCGTGGCATCAATTTCACGGCGGTCATTTAAAGTAATGGTCACTTTGGACGCATCTTCAACTACGTGATGATTGGTCAGCAAATAGCCATCCTTACTGATAAAGAAGGCACTTCCATAGCCGGTTTTTTCCTGTGGCATCCGTGGCTGTGGAATAATCACCTGATTGCCAAAAAAGCGCCGTAAAATTTCAGGCACTTGTTGCTGCAAGAGCTCTTCTTCGCTCATTTTCTTGACAACATTGACACTCACCACAGCCGGGCTGACCTGCTCGACCAGATTTGAAAAGTCTACAGGGTTAGCAGCCTGTAGCTGGGCAGCACTCAGAGTGACAGTAGCTGCAAATAATCCTTTTTTTAAGTCCAGAATTTTCATATAAATTATTCACTCAAATTGTTGATAAATTTATGTAAATAGGTTTTATCATAAACATCATTGGTTTTAAGTAACAATATGTTCACATATCAGAATACTGCTATCTTGGTTTTTTTACTGCATTAAGTTAAGGCTTTTATTAGTTTTTTTGATCAATAAATCTGTATTTAAAAGCTTGCCTTTTATGCAAAAAAGCGCTGTCATTACCAGACTTCTTTTAAATTAGCTGATGGACATGTCTAATTTACATCTCACCCATCATTTTGACGTGATTATTGTAGGCAGTGGCGGCGCCGGCTTAAGTTTAGCATTATCGTTGCCAGAACATTTTAATATTGCAGTACTCGCAAAATCCAGTCTTACGGATGCCAGTACCTTCTATGCCCAGGGCGGCGTAGCTGCCGTACTGGATGAAACTGATTCAATTCAACAGCATATTGATGACACCATGATTGCAGGAGTCCATTTGTGTGAAATGGACGCGGTTAAACATACCGTCGAAGGCGGCAAGCCTTCTGTCGATTTCCTGCTTAAGCATGGGGTGCAATTTACACTGGATGAACAGGAGCAGCTGCATTTGACCCGTGAAGGCGGCCACTCCCAACGCCGTATCATTCATGCAGCGGATGCCACCGGACGCGCAATTTCCACCACATTGGTACAGCGCGCCCAGGAAAAAGACAATATTACGATTTTTGAAAACTATATTGCCATTGATCTGATCTGCTCACAGAAACTTGGTCTTGCAGATCAGGCCAACCGTGCGCTCGGCTTATATGCGCTGGATGAAAAAACAGAAAAGGTACATACCTTTTTAGCACCTTTTACCGCCCTCGCCTGTGGCGGTGCGATGAAGGCTTATCTTTATACCTCAAACCCGGATATTGCAACCGGTGATGGGATTGCCATGGCTTACCGGGCAGGCTGCCGTGTGGCCAATATGGAATTTAACCAGTTCCACCCCACCTGTTTATATCATCCCCAGGCACGCTCCTTATTAATTACTGAAGCCATGCGTGGTGAAGGCGCCTATTTACGTTTACCGGACGGTGAGCGCTTTATGCTGCGCTTTGACGAGCGGGCTGAACTGGCGCCCCGAGATATTGTGGCGCGTGCGATTGACTATGAAATTAAACGTCTCGGGATTCGTCATGTCTGGCTCGACATTACTCATAAAGATGCAGATTTTGTCAAAACTCATTTTCCGACACTGTATACACGCCTGCTCGAACTTGGCATTGATATTACCCAAGATATGATTCCGGTTGTTCCAGCTGCGCACTATACCTGCGGGGGCGTTGTGGTCGATGAAAACAGCCAAACCGACATTCAGGGCCTGTATGCAATTGGAGAAACCTCTTATACCGGCTTACACGGTGCTAACCGAATGGCCAGTAACTCTCTTTTAGAATGCTTTGTATATGGCATCAGTGCTGCCCGACATATTGAAACGCATTTTGAGGGATCTTATCAGTCCCCTTCGGTGCCCGCTTGGGATGATTCACAGGTCACCAACCCGGATGAAGATGTGGTCATTTTGCAGAACTGGGATGAATTACGTCAAACCATGTGGAACTATGTCGGTATTGTCCGTACGACCAAACGTCTGCAACGTGCGCTACACCGCATTGAGATGCTTAAAAAAGAAATCGCAGAATATTATCAGGGCTATCAGGTCAGTAAAAACCTGATTGAACTGCGTAATCTGGTTCTGGTTTCAGAAATGATTGTACGTTGTGCCATTGAGCGTAAAGAATCGCGGGGCTTGCACTTTACTCTGGATTATCCGCAGCTTTTACCAGAACTACGCAAGACGGTGCTGATTCCACCGAACTTTAAAGTAGAGCAGGTGCTGGTCAATACCGCAGAAGCTTAAAGAGGATTTAAGCTTGTATAAAAAAACCGGAAACAAGTTCCGGTTTTTTATAGCTGATTATGCTTGCACTGCAAAAGCCGGCTGAGGTGGCACAGAATAGGTTCCGGTTACATGCGCGACCGGCTGTTCCTGATCAACTGAATAGATCCAGACCTCGCCAACGATCAGTACCCGGCCGACTTTCATTAATTTACATTCTGCCCGCAAGTTCACGCCACCCGAAGGTTTACGTAAAAAATTAATATTCATATTGGTAGTGACCGCTAAACCGACCAGACCGATCTCTCCCAAGATTGCAACATATAAGGCAAAATCCGCCAGCGTCATCATTGTGGGTCCAGAAACGGTTCCCCCTGGACGTAATTCCTGCTCGCCAACCCGATACAGCATCGTGGCACCGCAAGGAACAACGGCTTCAATCTCACATTTTTCCAGACTCTGAGGAAACTCCTGCTCCAGAAACTGAATAATTTCTTCTCGTGTACTTTTCATCATATTTAATCTTCCTGATTTCTTACACTATAGAAGATTTTGCTGGTAAAAATCGAGGGAAAAACCAGATCAAAAGTATAATTGAAAATTACTTATTTCAGATACTGAAAGGCCTGCTCAAATACCTGATCAGGCAGCAAAGTAGCATCGAGACGTTTGATCCGTTCAGGATAACGCTGCCATAAGGTCGCATAACCTGTTCTGACTTTTTCAAAGAAAGTCATTTTTTCTTGTTCAAAGCGATCCAATGCTCCGCGCTCGCGGGCACGCGTCATCCCCAGTTCAATCGGAGCATCCAGCCAGAACGTCAGATCAGGCATGTGTGCTACAAAGCTTTTATTCAGCAAATTCAGCTTATCTTCACTCACGCCACGTCCCGCACACTGATAGGCAAAACTGGCATCAGTAAAACGATCACATAGAACGGTTTTACCGGCAGACAAGGCAGGCAGAATGACCTGTGCCAAATGCTGGGCACGTGCAGCATACATCAGCAACAATTCGGTATCATGACACATGGCCTCATCATGATTAACACTGAGCAATAAAGCCCGGATTTGCTCTGCCATGGGCGTACCCCCCGGCTCACGGGTCAGAATGACTTCTTTGCCTTGTGCCATCAGATCAGCATAAATTCGATGAATGAGCGTCGTTTTGCCTACCCCTTCTGTGCCTTCAAAGCTAATAAACATACTCATTCCTTATTTTTCGAGCGTAAAACGGTAAGGTATTCCTGCACAGCTTGGTTATGCTCTTGCAGATTGCTACTGAACTTGTGTCCGCCATTGCCTGTAGCAACAAAATAAATATTTTGTGAGTTATCCGGATGCATGGCAGCCTCAATGGCTTTCTTACTTGGCAATGCAATCGGCGTTGGCGGTAAACCTGCCATGGTATAAGTATTATAAGGCGTTGGGGTACGCAGATCTTTGCGGGTAATATTGCCAGTATAGGCATCGCCCATACCATAAATAACCGTCGGGTCGGTTTGCAGACGCATGCCCATGTTCAAACGGCGTACAAACACACCAGAAACCTGTTGCAGCTCACTATCAACACTGGTTTCTTTTTCAATAATCGATGCCATAATCAGCGCTTCATATTTATTCTGATACGGCAGACCTGATGCGCGTTTCTCCCAGGCTTGATCCAGTGTTTTGATCTGTCGCTGATAAAGATTAGTCAAAATTTTGCGGTCAGTTTCACCTTTGGCAAAGAAATAGGTATTTGGCGCAAATAGCCCTTCAGGATGCGAAAAGGGAATATCAAGTTCCTTGAGCAGCTGTTCAGTAGGCAGGTGCACCACTTCCTTGGTGACCAGCTCATCTTGCTTTAAAGCATCAATTAACTGTTTGAAGGTGGTGCCTTCAATCACCAGAATACGGTTCATCTGGGCATTTTCAGCATTGGAAATCATCTCCATCACTTCACGCATACTCATGCCTTGACGGATTTCATACACCCCGGCCTTCATGGTGTCATGAATCATAATGCGCTGATAAAGCTTTAAAACAAGCGGAAAGCTGACCTGTCCCTCTTTTGCCAGACGATCAATAAAACCCGAATAGGTCTCACCTGAACCAATCGCCAATAGCTGTTTTTGCCCCTCGACCGGATAGGCTTTCCATAGACTGCTTTTCAGGATCAGGCCGAGAACCAGCATGATTCCGATCAGCACTAAGGCGATCCCGTTTAGAAAACCTGTCGAGTTGGTTTTATTTGTCTTTTTACTGCTGGACTTGGAAGCTGACATATTAATACGACATCTGATTCAATCGAAGACGGTTAAAAAGTTCAATACAAGCATCTACATTTAAAGCGCGTTGCTCAAATTGAGTGGCAATTTTCATCGGGCTAAGTGCATTACAAAAAAACAGACTATCAATATGTGGAATTTCATCTATTTCCACATCACGTTGCTGACAGACGATTTGCTGCTCTTGCATCCGTTGCATAATTTCTGCACGCATAACACCGAAGACGCCATTATAACGAAGTTTCGGCGTGACCCATTGATTGTTTATACGAATGAAGCAATTACTGCTCACCCCTTCAACAATTGCCCCCTGTACATTGGTCACCAAGGCTTCAGGCCAAGCGCGTAAATCCGCTTCCTGCTTGAGTAAGACCTGTTCCAGCCGGTTCAGGGTTTTTAGTCCGACCAGATTTGGCATACTCAGACCTATAGCCTGCTGTAGCACGCCGCTCTGAATCTGCTCATAACTAAACTCTGATACGGCTTGGGGATAATAAAACATCCACAGGTCCGCAGGATGGTCTGGCAGGCTATAACCTCGCTGACCAATACCACGACTAAGTACGATTTTTAATGTGCCATTCAGTGCAGTTTCTGATTCAAGCAAGACCGCTAGGCTTTTTGTAATCAGCCCCAGATCAACATCTAAGCTTAGTTTTTGCTGGCTCATTCTTAATCGCGCCAGATGACGTTCAGCTAACTCAATGCGATTGTGCCGGATGCGGGCTGTGCTAAAACAGCCATCTCCATAATGAAAGGCACGATCTAACAAATCTATATTATTGACAATTTGAGCATTTCTTAAACATAGCATCCTTAGATCGCCTCTTAAGCCTTAAAGTGAGGTAGTGAAATTATAAGCCTAGTCCCGCTATCTCTGTTACCCAGCTTACATTGGTTTTTCATTATTTTTTATACAAAAATATCACGCCATATCCGCCTCATCTAACCAAAACCAAAGAAGCCGAGGTCGGCATACATCTTCAGTAATTAACAAGCCCAAGGAACTGGCAGCACTCCTGTCAGTCAGGACAGGAAATATACCTGCAAAAGTTTGCCTGAATATTTTTGATGAACCAACTTACAAATTGTACGACAACTCGAATCAAGAATTGAGTCCATGCTGGAAAAAACTACCGATCCAATGATTCATTTTAACCATCGGATACTGGTTCTGATCAAGCATTGCTCTTCGCAATATAAAGGTATCGAAGTAAGACAGTCCTGCACTCAAGTCATTAAAAGCGCCCATCCTTCAGAAAAAATAATGCCTGAACTCAGGGACAAAAATAGCAATTAGACCAATATCGGGACTTGGATGAGAGAGTCACAAGCAATCACGTAAAAGCCTGACTCATCTGGTCACTCAGTCAGGCTTTTTTTATAAGCGTAGACTCATGACCACAACTTAAGTGCTTATTATCTCTTTTTTTCATATTGAATTCATTTTTAGTTATTTTTTATGCATAGCTAATAGGATTATGCTGCGCTTAAGTTACAAAACATAGAAAAGAGCGGGGATGCAGATGAGCATTGTACAGACATTAAAACTTGGGGTTTTAGCTATAGCGATTTCGGCAAGCTCTTTTAGTGTGATAGCACAGGATTTTCTTAACGTTTCTTATGACCCAACCCGGGAACTGTATGAAGAGATCAATAAAAATTTCAGCAAATACTGGGAAAGCCGTACCGGTCAGAAAATTAATTTTAAACAGTCGCATGGCGGTTCAGGCAAACAGTCACGTGCTGTGCTGGATGGCTTAGAGGCAGATGTTGTTACTCTCGCACTGGCAGCCGATATTGATGTGCTGGCAAAGAAAGCCCAGCTGCTACCCACAGACTGGCAGAAAAAATTACCGCACAACTCAACCCCATATACCTCGACAATTGTCTTTCTGGTTCGTAAAGCCAATCCCAAAGGGATTCAGGATTGGGATGATCTGGTTAAACCCGGCGTGGCCATTATTACGCCAAACCCAAAAACTTCCGGCGGCGCACGCTGGAACTATCTTGCTGCCTGGGCTTGGGCCAAACACCAGAAAGGTGGCAATGATGCCAAAGCCCGCGATTTTGTGCGTCAAATATATAAGCAGACCAAAGTTCTGGATTCAGGTGCACGTGGTGCAACCACGACTTTTGCTGAACGCGGTATCGGAGATGTCTTGCTGACTTGGGAAAATGAAGCACATTTGGCCTTGCGTGAACAGCCCGGCAAGTTTGAAATTGTGACGCCCTCTCTTTCTATTCTGGCTGAACCACCGATTGCTATTGTCGAGAAAAATGCCCAGGCAAAAGGCAATAGCTACCTGGCCAAAGGTTATTTGAATTTCCTCTATTCTCCATTAGGTCAGGAAGTTGCAGCAAAAAACTATTACCGTCCGCGCAATAAGGCAGTACTTAAAAAATACCAGCAGACTTTTAAGCCACTAAAACTGGTGACGATTGAGCAGGAATTTGGCGGCTGGACTAAGGTACAACAGACCCATTTTGAAAATGGCGGAATTTTCGACCAGATCGTCAAAGCCAATCAAGCGAAATAACAACTCATTACTTTTAAGGAGCATCGATATGACACATACGCTTATTGTTCCAGGTGTGGGTGGGAGTGAATACTGCCACTGGCAGACATGGTTACAACATCGTCTGATGCGCTGCTCCCGGGTACAGCAAAAAAACTGGCATCATCCTGTCCTGAATGAATGGGTGGCCGAGTGTGTCAAAACCCTTCAAGCCATTCCAGATGATGTGCAGATTGTAGCGCATAGTTTTGGCTGTCTGACCAGTCTGGCGGCCCTTGCCCGGTATCCCGAACTAAAGGCCAAGATTAAAAATCTGGTGCTGGTTGCACCTGCCAATCCGGCACGTTTTGGGGAAAATGGGTTTGCAGATGACAGCCTGACGGATTACCGCGCCTATTTTCAGCAACTCAAGATTCAGGTGCCGACTCGCTTATTGATCAGTGAAAATGATCCTTGGCTGAGTTTTGCAGATGCCCTGCAACTTGCCAAAGCCTGGAACATCAAACCGATTAATTTAGGTCAGGTCGGCCATGTCAATGTCTCTTCCGGTTTTGGGCCTTTTCCTGAAATTGAACAATACTTAATTTCAGAAAAGACTATGCCACATATCAGTAAAGCTGATGACTGCAAGTATTTATTTAAATTTGCATTTTAGATGCTGCTAACTATGCTTGTGCCAAATTTGTTTTCTAATTTTCGCTGGTCAGCTTCCACCAGCATTCTCTCTTTTGAGGAGTAATCATGTCGCAGCGATCCCGAGTGCTGCCAGGATTTGGTCTTTCTCTAGGCTTTACCCTAGCGTATTTATCATTAATCGTTCTAATTCCGCTTTCTGCCGTTTTTATTAAATCACTGGGCATTGGCTGGGATGGCTTATGGGAAATCCTGAGCTCTGAACGTATTTTAAAATCATTACAGCTAAGCTTTAGTGCCGCCATTATTGCAGCACTGGTCAATGTGGTTTTCGGCCTGTTACTGGCATGGTGTCTGGTACGTTACAGCTTCCCGGGTAAACGCATTATAGATGCTCTGGTCGATTTACCTTTTGCCCTGCCAACTGCAGTGGCGGGTATTGCCCTAACTTCTTTATATGCACCGACCGGCTGGATTGGTCAGTATCTTGAGCCACTTGGAATTCAGGTGGCCTATACACCAATTGGTATTACCCTGGCTTTAATCTTTATCGGTTTGCCTTTTGTGGTGCGTACGGTTCAGCCGGTTCTGAGCGATCTGGAAACCGAGCTGGAAGAAGCGGCATCTGCGCTGGGTGCCAACCGTTTGCAGATTGTTACTAAAATCATCTTCCCGATTTTATTGCCAGCGTTAATTACCGGTTTTGCCTTAGCATTCGCTCGCGGTGTCGGGGAATATGGTTCGGTCATTTTTATTGCGGGTAACCAGCCATTTGAAACGGAAATTGCGCCCTTAATGATCATCTCCCGTCTGGAAGAATATGATTATGCCGGTGCCACCACCATTGCGGTGGTCATGCTGGTATTGTCTTTTGTAATCTTGTTCCTGATTAACTTAGTCCAAGCCTGGGCCAGCCGTCGTACCGGGAGAACTGCGCGATGAGTTTAAATACCAACAGCAATGCGCCGGCTGAAAAACTACAATCACGCGATGCGACTCGAGAGCCGACCTGGGTGCGCTATACCCTGATCACGATTGCCATGATTTTCTTCCTGAGCTGCCTGATTTTGCCTCTGGTTTTAGTCTTTGTAGAAGCATTTAAACAAGGGGTCGGGGTGTATGCCCAAGCTCTGGTACATCCAGATACCCTGTCTGCCGTGAAGCTGACCTTACTGACTGCCGCAATTGCAGTACCTATGAATGTGGTTTTTGGTGTAGCGGCAGCCTGGACTGTGGCGAAATTTAACTTCCGTGGCAAATCGATATTAACCACCATCATTGACATGCCGTTCTCTGTATCGCCGGTGATTGCAGGTTTGATGCTGGTCCTAATTTTTGGCAGTCAAGGCTGGTTCGGCGGCTGGTTGATGGATCATGACATTAAAGTTTTATATGCAGTACCTGCCATTGTCTTGGCCACAATCTTTATTACTGTACCTTTTGTGGCACGTGAGCTGATTCCGCTAATGGAAGCACAAGGAACTGAAGAAGAAGAAGCAGCGATTGTACTGGGTGCATCGGGCTGGCAGACTTTCTGGAAAGTCACCCTGCCTAATATCAAATGGGGGCTGATCTACGGCGTGATTCTGTGTAATGCCCGTGCAATGGGTGAGTTTGGTGCCGTATCGGTCGTCTCCGGTCATATTCGCGGTGAAACCAATACCTTGCCACTGCATGTCGAAATTCTCTATAACGAATATACCTTTAGTGCTGCGTTTGCTGTGTCCTCACTGCTGGCTTTCCTCGCGATTATCACCCTGATTTTAAAAACCTGGGTGGAGCTGCGTCAGGAACGACAAAGCAAACGTAATGAAGATTCAACAGTTTCTTAAGGAATGCCCACATGAGTATTCAAGTTAAAAATATTGAAAAACACTTTGGTGCATTTCATGCACTGAAAAATATCTCCCTCGATTTTCCAGATGGTCAGCTCGTTGCACTCCTGGGTCCATCGGGCTGTGGTAAAACCACCCTGCTGCGGATTATTGCCGGTCTGGAATCGGCCGATGGCGGTCAGGTTATTTTAGAAGGCCAAGATGCAACCCGGGTACATGTGCGTGAACGTGAAGTGGGCTTTGTATTTCAACACTATGCCCTATTCCGCCATATGACGGTTTTTGACAACGTCGCTTTCGGTCTGCGTGTACGTCCACGTTCCACTCGCCCTTCCGAAGCAGAAATTAAAAAACGTGTTACCCGTTTGCTGGATCTGGTTCAGTTAGGTTTTCTGGCTGACCGTTATCCGGCACAGCTCTCTGGCGGCCAACGTCAACGTATTGCTTTGGCACGTGCTTTAGCGGTTGAGCCACGTGTCCTGTTACTGGATGAACCCTTTGGTGCGCTGGATGCCAAAGTGCGTAAAGAACTGCGCCGCTGGCTACGCACCCTACATGATGAACTGCATATCACCTCTATTTTTGTGACTCATGACCAGGAAGAAGCGCTTGAGGTAGCAGATCAAATTATTGTAATGAACAAAGGTAATGTCGAGCAAATTGGTTCACCGCGTGAAGTCTATGAAACTCCAGCCACACCCTTTGTATTTGACTTTCTGGGACAGGCCAACCGCTTTGAAGGACAAAATCATGGCGGTATTTTACAACTGGGTGAGGACCGCATCCAGTTTGATGCCGCCAAACAGTCAGCCCAAGGCAATGTCATTGTTTTTGCACGCCCCGATGAACTGCGTATACATGCGCAGCCGCAGGACAATGCCATTCAGGCGACTTTCTTGCGTGAGGTCTGGATTGCTGGCAAAGTAATTGCTGAGCTCACTGATCGTCAAGACAACCTGATTGAAATTTCTTTGACCCCAGAAGAAGCCAGAGCACATCAGTTCAGACCAAATCAGACCGTTTGGTTAAGTGCATTAAACCTGCATTTGTTTGAAAATCAGGTCGCTTAAGACCAAAGGTGGGGCGATAATATGCCCCATCCTCTTATAGAGTATATCATCATGAATTTCCAACAATTAAGAATTATCCGGGAAACGGTTAGACAGAAATTTAATTTAACTGAAGCTTCAGCAGCACTTTATACTTCACAATCTGGAGTAAGCAAACACATTAAAGATCTGGAAGATGAGCTGGGGGTACAGCTTTTTATTCGCAAAGGCAAACGCTTACTTGGCCTGACTGAACCGGGTCAGGCCCTATTAGGCATTGTCGAACGTATGCTAGTCGATGCGGATAATATCAAACGTCTGGCGGATGACTTTAACAAAGTCGATGAAGGCACACTGACGATTGCCACGACCCATACGCAGGCACGTTATATTTTGCCGCCCATCGTAAACCAGTTTAAAAAAGAGTTTCCTAAAGTCCATCTGATTTTACAGCAGGCCAGTCCAGTCGAAATTACTGAAATGCTGCTGCAAGGTGAAGCTGACATCGGGATTGCCACCGAGGCGCTTACAACTGAAGATAATCTGGTGAGCGTTCCTTACTATACTTGGCAGCACAGCATTATTACCCCGCAAAATCACCCATTAACAGCTATAGAGCATATTCAGATTGAGGACTTAGCCAGCTACCCGATTATTACCTATCATGGTGGTTTTACTGGCCGTTCTAAAATTGACAAAGCGTTTGAAGATGCAGGTGTTGATGTCAATATTGTAATGTCTGCACTTGATGCCGACGTGATCAAGACCTATGTGGAGCTGAATATGGGCGTGGGAATCGTCAATGATGTGGCTTATGATTCAGAACGGGATTATCGCCTAAAACAGATTAAAACTGAGATTTTTGGCTTAAATACCACCTGGATCGCAGTTCGTAAAGGTCATCTGTTGCGGGGATATGGTTATGAGTTTATTTCACTCTGCTCGCCCGATGCCGATATTAAAGCCTTAAAGAGAGTCGCTTATCCGGATGAATAGAAACTAAAAAATTGAGAGGCACTATGGCCTCTTTTTTAATGAGTGCGTGTTGATCTTCTGTCTATACGACAGATTCAAGGCACAAGTACAATCAAGAAAACAGCGCTATTCCCTTCCTCTATTTTCGTTTATCGTCCTTTAAATCGGCTCAAGTGGTCTAAAAATAAGTTTCTGTACTTGCGGGCGGATTCATTTTTACTATTTCAAGCAGAATAAATTCTGTCTTTTTTTCTTGAAAAGTTACAGATATGAGGACATTGAAAACTTTCAAATTACAAATTAAAAATTCAAATATTCCAGCATATCTGAGTTTTTATCCCATTGCTCAGGTGTCACATCTGGTTTGCAGCCTATTCGCCGGCAAAAAGTAAAAATCCGTCAATTATTGTGTCAATAAAAATAAGCCGTTGATTAATTGATATTATATTTAATTTACCACCATAAATAATCATTATTGTTTTTATAGCCATCATTGATTTTTATGATGCACTAGGCTTCTTATCTTTGATCTATTACAATCAGCGACTTATTATTTTCCATTGTCGGGCTGAAAACTTTGAATAACGAGTCTTCACAACTTCAGCGTGGCTTAAAGAACCGTCATATTCAGTTGATCGCCATGGGCGGTGCAATTGGCACAGGCTTATTCTTAGGTTCCGCACAGGTGATCCAATCAGCTGGCCCTTCTATTATTTTAGGCTATGCCATTGGTGGATTAATCGCATTTTTAATCATGCGCCAATTAGGTGAAATGATTGTTCATGAACCGGTTGCCGGTTCATTTAGCCATTTTGCTTATACATATTGGGGGAAATTCCCGGGTTTTCTTGCAGGCTGGAACTACTGGATTTTATATATCCTGGTTGCCATGACCGAACTGACTGCTGTCGCAAAATATATTAACTACTGGTGGCCACATATTCCTGCCTGGGCATCGGTTCTGTTTTTCTTTATTGTGATTACCCTGGTCAACCTCGGCAATGTAAAATTCTATGGTGAATCAGAATTCTGGCTGTCAATTATTAAAGTGACTGCGGTCGTTTCGATGATTGTCTTTGGCCTCTATCTGATTTTAACAGCAGATGCCTCCTCAACAGCATCTTTTAGTAACCTTTGGACGGCAGGCGGCTTCTTCCCGAACGGCTTTGAAGGCTTGTTCTATATGCTTGCATTTCTGATGTTCGCTTTTGGCGGGATTGAGCTGATTGGTATGGCAGCAGCAGAAGCTGATGATCCGGAAAAAACCATTCCTAAAGCGATTAATCAGGTGGTTTTCCGTATTCTGATCTTCTATGTGGGTGCTTTGACCATTCTCTTGTCTCTGGTACCTTGGAACCAGCTTGAACTTGGTGGCCTGGATAAAAGTCCATTCGTCATGATTTTTAGCCAGCTTGGTATTGGCTGGGCTGCTCATCTGCTTAACTTTATTATTTTGACTGCTGCGCTTTCTGTCTATAACAGTGGGATGTATGCAAATAGCCGTATGCTGTACGGTCTGGCACATCAAGGGAATGCCCCTAAAGTGTTCAAAACAGTCAATAAACAGGGAGTGCCGGTTCCTGCAGTGCTTTTCTCTGCGCTACTGATCTTTGGTTGTGTCTTGCTTAATTACCTTGTTCCTGAAAATGCACTGAGCCATCTGATTTATATTGTGGTCGGTGCGCTGGTCTTAAACTGGGCCATGATTTCCCTCACCCATCTCAAGTTTTTACAGAGTATGAGGAAATCGGGACAAAAAACCAGTTTCCCTGCACTTTGGTCACCTGCAGGCAATATCCTGGTCTTAAGCTTTATTGCTATGATCTTGTACATCATGTGGACACAGGGCTTCAAGGAATCTGTACTGATGATTCCAATCTGGATCATTACCATGCTGTGTGTTTTTAAATTGCTTAAGCCAAAAAACACTTGATACGCTGATTTATTTTGTATATTTAAAAAGTTACTGCTCCGGCAGTAACTTTTTTTATGCATTTTGCAGTAAAATAAACTTCTGTTTGCGCCCTTAGCTTAACTGGATAGAGCAGTTGCCTCCTAAGCGACCGGCGTGGGTTCGAGTCCCGCAGGGCGCACCAAGAATAAAAATGTGATTTATTCCGCATAAAAAAAACATGAAATTGCATCCTTTTAGAATATTTTTTAAACAAAAAAACATTTTCTTCTCATTATTTTATGCCTTTTACTATCAATAACTTAACCTAACCAACTCTTATATTTTGGTGTAAAAACTCTATTTTGATGCTTTTTTGAACCAATTAGTTTTTTCTAGAGCATTTACTCTTATTTTAATTGTGCTATTTTTGTCACATGGAGTAACAAATGATTGCGGTTCATCCCCCTAAAGTCTCCAAAAATTCAACAAGTGCAAACAACAACGCTAGCTATAAATTTGTACCTCAAGGAAAGACATAAATGAAATTAAAAACATTAACGACTGCAATGATTCTCGCGACTGTACCAATGACTGGGGCATTTGCAGCAGCCCTAGATCGTTCAGGTCAATCTATTGCAGCCTTCCTGCAACCAGGGAATTACTTTGAGGCAGGAATTTCAGTTCTAGACCCAAATGTTTCTGGTAAAGCAAAAGCAGCTTCTGGGGGCGGAACATTATCTGATATGGCAGGGGATTACTATTTTCCAAGTGCTGCCCTTAAATTCCAGCCAACCGAAAAGTTCTCTGTAGGTATTTTATATGACCAGCCATTTGGGGCAGATGCGGCTTATTCAAACTCTGATCCGTTAGTTGCAGCAGGTACTGGATTATTCCATCTTAATGGCGAAAGCACTGAAGTAGATGTAACTACACAAAGTTTATCTTTCATTCTAGGTTTCCAGCCAATTGAAAGTATCAATATTTATGGTGGCGCCGTTTATCAAACTGTGGAAGGTGACGTACAACTTCGTGGAGCTGCTTATGGTTCTGCTAACGGTTTAGGTAAATATAACGCAACCATGAAAGAAGATTCTGCTGTTGGCTGGTTAGCGGGTGTCGCCTACCAAATTCCAGAAATTGCGTTAAAGGCATCTCTAACCTATCGCTCAGAGATTGATCATGAAGCTGCGACACGTGAATATGGTCAAAGTAATATCCTGGCTCTTGTAACACAAAATCCAGCAGCTGCTTTATATGATGTTAATACAACGACCAAAATTACAACTCCGCAATCTGTGAATCTGGATTTCCAAACTGGGATCATGGCAGATACAGTGGCTTTTGCAAACGTACGCTGGGTCAATTGGGAAGACTTTTCTATCCGTCCAGAAAAATTTGATCAAGTAGGCCGTATTTTAGGTGCTGCCGGACAAACTCCTGATAATCCTAATGGCTTTGACTTAGTTGCTTATACAGATGACCAATGGTCAGCGACTGTAGGTGTAGGTCGTAAATTCAATGAACAATGGGCTGGTAATGCCTCAGTTGGCTGGGATTCTGGTGCAGGTAACCCAGTTTCAACGCTTGGTCCAACTGAGGGTTATTGGAACGTTGGTTTAGGTCTGCAATATTCTCCAGCTCCAAATTATTTTATCGCTGGTGGTGTTAAATACTTCATGTTAGGCGATGCAGATGCTCAACCTGCTTCTATGTTTGGAACAAATAATGCAATTGCCGAGTTTGAAGATAACGATGCTTGGGGCTACGGTTTAAAAATAGGCTATCGCTTCTAATGTAATCTAGACAACATAATAAAAGACCATTTTCGAATGGTCTTTTATTGGTTAAGCTCAATCTCCTACATCTCTATCTCAGTTGCTGGTTTTTACTACAATTAAAGTTTATAAAGAATTAGTACTTTTACACTATTCTGCCTTTGACCAACTCTATATTAAATATATATTTTTCATATACTTAAGCAAAAAAATCTAGTATAAATACTCTAGACAAGCATTTTCCTTAACCGCTATAGTTCACTTCTTCGACAAAGCTGAGTATTTACTCTTTTTAAAATTGTGTTACTTTTCCACAACTTTTAATAATTTTAATGTAACTCTGTCAAGGATGAGCCATGAAGCTTAAGCCAATTTCTATCGCGATTCTCCTGTCCACACTCCCTACTTCTGTTGTATTTGCTGCCGGTTTAGATCGTTCAGGTCAGTCCATTTCTGCATTTTTACAGCCGGGTAATTATGCAGAAGCAGGTATTTCAATCCTTGACCCTGAAGTAAAAGGAAAGGATACAAGTGGCAACAAAACCGGTGACATGGCAGGTGACTACTACTTCCCTAATGCTGCTCTAAAAATTCAAGCCACAGATCATTTCTCTGTTGGTCTTATTTATGATCAACCTTTCGGTGCGGATGCAGAATATTCTGGTAACAACAGATTTGTAGAAAACCGGCCAGTTCCATTTCAAGGCGGCACATCTGTTACTGTCGATACTCAAAACTTAAATTTACTTTTTGGATATCAACCGAACGAAAACTGGAATCTCTATGCAGGTGCTGTATATCAAACAGTAGATGGTACTGTTCTTTTACGTGGTGAAACTTATTCAGCATTTAATGGATATGATTTTAGAACAGGCGAGGATGAATCTGTAGGTTGGTTAGCAGGTGTTGCCTATCAAATTCCAGAAATAGCACTTAAAGCATCGGTAACTTACCGTGCTGAAATCGAGCATAAAATGAATGCCTCTGAGCGTTTTAATGCCGCAGGGATGACTGGAAACACAGTTTTAGATAACGCAATGATTGCTCTAGACTCTGCTAAAGGTGAAACTGCACTAACCACTCCACAGTCTGTAAATATTGACTTCCAAACAGGTATTATGGAAAACACTATTGCATTTGCTAATGTACGTTGGGTGGATTGGTCAAAATTCAAAGTGCAACCATACAAGTTTGGAAAACTTAGTGAAAGACTTGGTCAAGCTGGTATGGTTCCAACCAAGCCAAATGGGTTTAACCTGATTGACTATAAAGAGGATCAGATCTCAGCAACAGTAGGTGTGGGCCGTAAGTTTACAGATCATTGGGCGGCAAATGTATCGGTAGGCTGGGATTCTGGCGCCGGTAATCCTGTGACCACCTTAGGTCCAACTGACGGCTATTGGAGTGTCGGCACTGGCGTACGCTCCTCCCCTGCTACAAATTACTTTATTGGCGCTGGCGTAAAATATTTCTGGTTAGGCGATGCTGATGCTGTAACGGGAGCACATACACCCGCAGGCACATTCTCAGACAACCATGCAATTGCTTATGGTTTAAATATGGGTTACAGCTTCTAATCCCAAGGTATAAATACCAGCCAACTCTCTTTTAAAAAGAGCTTCATTAGAAGCTCTTTTTTTATACCCTTAATCCATTAAAATTTACACATTCATTATTGCATAACTCATCTAAATTATTTGCTATTAGTTCTTTAAAATCCCCCGCTAGCTATAAGCCAAAGCAATATAGACCAGACACAAAAGAACAATTTTATGAATAAAAAGATGCACATAATTAGAATTCTTACTTTATTTGGCTTTATTTTGCAACATCTTTATTTTATTAAAAATTCAAATTAGAACCTTTACTCTTTTTTTCTTTATGCTATGTTTTGCACATAGATATGATTAAAAAATAAATTACATATCTCATATTGTTATTAACGCATTGAAGCGTTTTTTTATACTAGGAAAGTAGAAAAATGAAGTTAAAAACTTTAACAAGTGCCATTCTATTAAGCTGCATCTCAACCTCAGGAGTTTTTGCAGCCGCCTTGGACCGTTCTGGCCAGTCTATTAGTGCCTTTCTTCAGCCAGGCAACTACTTTGAAGCAGGGGTTTCTGTACTAGATGCAGATGTATCCGGTCAGATGCGTGAAGGTTGGATGCCGCCAAACTCTCCTATTCAAGGCAAAGGTTTAGGGGGTACTGAATTATCAGATATGGCTGAAAGCTACCAGTTTTATAATGCAGCGCTTAAAGTTCAATTAACTGATCATTTTTCTTTCGGCTTAATCTATGATCAGCCTTTTGGCGCAAAGGCTAAATATTCAACTACTGATGCCAACTATTCTGACATCGGTACAGGCCAATCAGCACTAAAAGAGTCAGGCGCTTTCTTTGCGAGCGGTGAAGGTACTGAAGTTGATGTAAGCACTCAAAACCTATCAATGATTTTTGGATTCCAACCTAATGAGAATTGGAATATCTACGCAGGCCCAGTGTACCAAACCGTTAAAGGTAATATTCAACTACGTGGTGCAGCCTATGGCCCCTACGGCAGCGCGCTTTGCCCAGTTATGTGTTCAGGTCTCGCAACTGGTCCAGATAAAACACCATTTAAAGGTTATGATGCAAGTGTTGGCGAAGATTCTGCTGTAGGCTGGTTAGCAGGCGCAGCATTCCAAATTCCAGAAATTGCACTTAAAGCTTCTGTAACTTACCGTTCTGAAATTGATCATGATATCAATATCGACGAAACTTTAGGCTATGTCACCAATACTTTAGTATCTGGTCGCTTTCCTCCACTACAGGCTAGTAATATTAATGCCATCAATGCGAGCTCTGGCAATACCCAAATTACAACACCCCAGTCTGTAAACTTAGACCTTCAATCCGGCATCATGGAAAATACTGTTGCTTTTGCACAAGTACGTTGGGTAGATTGGTCGAGTTTTGCAATTCGTCCCTACAAGTTTGGTCAATTATCCTCTCAGTTAACTCAAGCAGTAGCTGGTACTCCACGTGGGTTTGACTTAATCGCTTATGAAAAAGATCAAATTTCTGCAAACGTGGGGGTAGGTCGTAAATTCAATGATCAATGGGCAGGTACAGTGATGGTGGGCTGGGACTCTGGCGCAGGTAATCCTGTCTCCACTTTAGGACCAACTGAAGGCTATTGGAGCCTAGGTTTGGGTGGTCAATTTAGCCCAACTCCCCAAACATTTATTCAAGCTGGGGTTAAATACTTCTGGTTAGGGGATGCTAAATCACAAGTTGCATCAGACTTTGGCACAGACAATTATGCAGCTAATTTTGAAGACAATGATGCAATCGGCTACAGCATGAAAATTGGTTATCGCTTCTAATTTACATCACAAAAATCAGGATTAAACAAGAAAGGGCGCCATGAGCGCCCTTTCTTGTTAACCTAAAAAATTAAGCTGGAATATCACGTACCGACGCATTACGAATCGCTTCTTTTAATGCATCATAACCGTTGATTGGCGGAAACTGTGGAAACTCAGCAATCACATTTTCAGGCGCATCAAACAGAAAACCATGATCTGCTTCACCTAGCATAGTAGTATCATTATAGGAATCACCTGCTGCAATCACACGGAAGTTCAGGCCATGCAGAGCTTTTACAGCCTGACGCTTTTGGTCCGGCTGACGTAATTTATAGTCTGTGATCATGCCATTACCATCTGTTTCCAGTTTATGACAGAAAATAGTTGGCCAGCCCAATTGCTTCATTAAAGGATGGGCAAATTCATAGAAGGTATCTGACAAAATAATCAGCTGGAAATGTGTACTTACCCACTCTACAAATTCTTTTGCCCCTTCAAAAGGTCCCATCTCCGCAATCACGGCCTGAATATCATCCAGACCCAAACCATGCTGTTTAAGAATATTCAGACGCTGAGTCATCAGTACATCATAGTCAGGAATATCGCGTGTCGTTGCTTCAAGCTCCTTGATGCCGGTTTTTTTTGCAAAGTTAATCCAAATTTCTGGAACCAGAACGCCTTCTAAATCTAGACATACGACTTCCATGACTATCCCCTTTGAACGGTATTAAAAAAATCAGTCTTATGATAGCTGAAGAAATAAATTTTGCACTGCTCTTTTTAAAATCTATTTTCCTCATAAGTATTTATTTTTTAGTGCTAAGTCCTTTAGGTGAAGTCTATTAAAATGCCTGTAAATTAAATTAGTTGATAGGCCGCGTCATTTCCAGGCCTATGTTGCCAGGACTCTTATGACCAAAATCCCGACTATTGATATGGTGGATGCGCTGGCATCCGAATATGCAGATAAATCACCGAGTGAAATTTTGGCGCTTGCGCTAAATCAATCTGGCGAGATTGCGATTTCCTTTTCAGGTGCAGAAGATGTAGTCCTGATTGATATGGCCTCACATCTGGGCAAGCCGTTCCGAGTATTTAGTCTCGATACCGGCCGCTTGCATGCCGAAACGTATCAGTTTATTGAGCAGGTTCGCAAACACTATCATATTGATATTGAAATCTGTTTTCCGGAAACTGAAGCCGTTCAACAACTGACCACAACAAAGGGTATGTTTAGTTTTTATCAAGATGGTCATCAGGAATGCTGTGGGATTCGCAAGGTTCAGCCTTTACGTAAAAAACTGGCGACGCTGGATGGCTGGATTACCGGGCAGCGCAAAGACCAGAGTCCGGGAACCCGTCAGGAAATCCCAGTGGTACAGGCGGATGCCGGCTTTTCTGGCCCCGGCAAACAGCTGATCAAATATAATCCATTAGCGAACTGGTCAAGCGCCGATGTATGGAGTTATATCCGTATGATGGAGATTCCTTATAATCTGCTACATGAAAAAGGCTTTATTTCAATTGGCTGTGAGCCATGTACCCGCCCTGTACTTCCAAACCAGCATGAACGTGAAGGTCGCTGGTGGTGGGAAGAAGCCACTCATAAGGAATGCGGTTTGCATGCCGACAATTTAAAAAAATAATCTGGTAAAAACCACCGCCTTGTCGGTGGTTTTTTTGTAAACCTATCCGCTACATAAAAGTACTCCTTTTATGTGTGTGGCAAAATCGCTATACTTTATCTTACGATACCAATAATTCTAACAAGGTTGCTTGCACAAAAGCAGCTGAAGAAAATGCAGTGAGGCAATCTACGCTATGCGTCCATTACATCCGATTGATTTTATTTTTTTAACTTTAGAAAAACGCCAGCAACCCATGCATGTCGGCGGATTATTTCTGTTTCAAATCCCTGAGCATGCGCCCGCCTCTTTTATTCAAGACTTAGTGAGCGATATTCGTAATTCAAAATCTTCTCCGATTCCCCCTTTTAATAATTACTTAAACGGCCTATTTTGGGACGAAGATGAAGAATTTGATCTTGAGCATCATTTTCGGCATATCGCTCTGCCTAAACCTGGACGTATTCGTGAATTACTCAGCTATATTTCCCAGGAACATAGCGCACTGATTGATCGGGCCAAGCCTTTATGGACTTGTCACATTATTGAAGGCATTGAAGATAACCGTTTTGCCATGTATTTCAAAATACATCATGCCATGGTAGATGGCATTGCCGGAATGCGTCTAGTCGAAAAATCACTGTCCCACGATCCAGATGCAAAAAGTATTGTACCTCCCTGGTGTGTACAGGGCCCACGGGCTAAACGTTTAATGACCCCGAAGGTGAGCCGGCTAAAAAATATCCTGCGTACTATTAAAGGGCAGCTTGAATGTACTCCACGGGTCGCTTACGAGCTGTCTCAGACCATAATGAAAGACATGGGACGCAATCCCGACTATGTATCCAGTTTTCAGGCTCCCTGTTCTATTTTAAACCAGCGGGTCAGCTCCTCGCGCCGTTTTGCCGCCCAATCTTTTGAGTTTTCACGCCTGCGCCACATTTCCAAAGCGTTAGGGGTAACCATTAATGATATTGTACTGGCGATTTGCTCAGGCGCCCTACGTGAATATTTGCTCAGCCAGAATGCACTACCTAAAAAACCTCTGATTGCTATGGTGCCAGCTTCAGTACGCAGCGATGACTCCGATCTTTCCAATCGGATTACCATGATTCTGGCAAATCTCGGTACGCATAAAAATGACCCACTGGAGCGTCTAGATATTGTGCGCCGTAGTGTATTAAATGCCAAAGAACGTTTTAAGCGCATGAATGCCAATCAGATTTTAAACTATAGTGCATTTATTTATGGTGCAGCCGGTTTAAATATTGCATCGGGTTTAATGCCTAAACGTCAGGCATTTAATCTGGTCATTTCAAATGTTCCAGGACCACAAGAGCCACTTTACTGGAATGGCGCACGTCTGGAAGCCCTCTACCCTGCCTCGATTATATTGGACGGTCAAGCGCTGAATATCACGATGACAAGCTATCTGGACAAACTTGAAGTCGGCCTCACTGCCTGCCGTAATGCCTTACCGAAAATGCAGAATCTACTGACTCATCTAGAAGAAGAAATTCAACGTTTTGAGCAACTCATAGAGAGCTAATCTGCCCTAAAGTTGCAAGCGGTAGCTTAATTGCATCCCCACAGAAAGACATTAACTCAACAATTTGGCATTAAGCACTTTTGCCAATCCTGCAAAGATAAATAAAGGGATCTGATCGATCCCTTTAGTTATTGATTTACATCAAGTGAATTATTTTTATACAGAGAATAAAATCGTTAAACCTGAATTAACCCTTAATAGTACGACACTGTTTTAATAACTGATGGCACACGGTACGAATCATAGAAGCCGTAATCTGAACTTCATTACCGCGCTCATCAACAATATATCCAGCATGAACAGTTTTTGGTTCTAGTACATGTTTTAGGCTTTTATTTACAACCGCTTTACTCATACTCATCATATACTCCTTTTGCTAAGCCTAGAACGGGGGAGAAATGGCTTTGGCTAATTTGATGTTTCTAGTATTGTAAATCTCGACCCAATTGTAAAATTCCAGATGTAACAAGTGTTTAACGATATTCTGTTACAATTTCAGCTCAGAATGATATCGTATTGCTCTTGCGTATATAAATTTTCCACTTGGAACTTAATCACGCGATTAATAAAATGCTCAAGATCAGCGACTGCTGGTGCTTCTGCAGTTAACAAGCGATCAATCACCGCAGGATGAGCAACGACAGTAAAGCCACTCTGTGACTCATACGCCCGTGCATAACGCAGAATTTCCCTAAATATTTCGTAACACACTGACTCTGCTGTTTTGACATAACCTCGCCCTTGGCAGGTTGGACATGCTTCACACAATAAATGCTCTAAAGATTCCCGGGTACGCTTTCGGGTCATTTCCACCAGACCCAATTCAGACACCTGGGTAATTTTGGTCTTGGCATAATCCCGTTCCAGCATACGCTCAAACTGCTTCATAACCTCTTCACGATGCTGGGCCTCTTGCATATCAATGAAATCAATAATGATAATTCCACCCAGATTACGCAAGCGCAGTTGACGTGCAATGACCTGGGTAGCCTCCATATTGGTTTTGAATACGGTATCTTCCAGGGAACGGCCACCGACATAAGAACCGGTGTTGATGTCAATCGTAGTCATGGCCTCAGTCTGATCAATCATTAGATAGCCACCAGATTTGAGTGCGACACGGGTCTGCAAGGCCTTTTGCAAATCCTCTTCAACATTGTACAAGTCAAAAATCGGACGTTCACCTGGATAATGCAGCAAACGATCCTTCATGCTCGGTACGAATTCTTCAACAAACTCTTGCAACTTGCTATGAATTTCACGTGAATCAATATAGATTTTGGCGGTGTTCTCATTCGCCAGATCACGAATCACCCGCTCAGGTAAAGGGAGTTCTTCAAAAATCAGTGAAGGGACTGCAATGACTTTTTGTTTACGCTGAATATATTCCCAGAGCTTGGCCAGATAAGCCATATCCTGGGCAATAGCGGCCTCTTCAATCCCTTCGGCAGCCGTGCGTACAATGACTGAACCCGGGAGCTTATATTCACCCTGAATATGCTCAATGATGGAACGTAAACGGTTGCGCTCATCTTCAGATTCAATCCGTTGGGATACTCCGATATGATTGCCATACGGCATCAGCACCAGATAACGTGAAGGAATCGAAAGGTCGGTAGAAAGACGCGCACCTTTGGTGCCCAACATGTCTTTCATAACCTGAACAGTAAGAATTTGTCCCGGTTGCAGCAACTCAAATACATTTGGTGTAGGCTGATTGCGCGGCCAGACCATGTCATTAATGTGCAAAAAGGCAGTTCTAGACAGGCCGATATCGACAAAAGCAGCTTGCATGCCAGGCAGAACCCGGACCACTTTGCCTTTATAAATATTTCCAACCAGACCACGCTTGGCCGTGCGCTCGACAAACAGTTCATTGACTGTGCCGTTTTCAATTAACGCAACGCGGCATTCCATTGGCGTGACGTTAATCAACAATTCGTCAGACATAACAACACTCAAAACATTATAAAAATTCTTTTTTATCAGTAGTTAATTTAGTGCCTTAACTCTCTGTAATAACTGTACTGTTTCATAAAGGGGCAAACCCACCACATTGGAATAACTGCCCTGAATGCCTGGAATATAGCGTGCGGCAATGCCCTGAATTGCATAAGCCCCTGCTTTTCCTACCGGCTCACCGCTTGCCCAATAACTTTCCATATCCTGGACACTCAGTATCTGAAATTCAACCTGGGTTCTGACGACTATACTGTATTTTTCATCTTTTGTACGCACACACACCCCAGTGTAAACATCATGCCACCGCCCTGAGATTTTTGTCCACATTTCAATCGCATGCTGTTTTGATGCGGGTTTACCCAAAATTTCATCATCGACGCCTAAACTGGTATCTGCGGCGATGATAATTGCTTCTGGAAAACGCTCCGCCACGGCATCAGCCTTGGCCCGTGCCAGACGTTCTACATAGGTTGCGGCGGACTCGCCTGCATGCACAGATTCGTCGATATCCGGACTATAAATATCAAAGCTTAGTCCAAGTTGCTGTAACAACTCGCGACGTCGCGGCGAGCTAGAAGCAAGAATTATATGCGCCATTTCTTCAACATATAGTAAAGGACAGGCCAGACCAGAATACTGGTCAGCACTGGAATCCAGTGCCGGGCAAAGGAAAACTGTAAGCTGGCTAAAATCTGGGCAAAAAAGATCAGCATCAGATGGGCCACAATGGCAATTGCAGTGATGATCCACAGATTGGAAAAGGTCAAAATACGGCGTTCACGGGTCAGGAAACGTGCCAGAAAAGCGATAAGTATAAAACTGAGGGCATTAAGCCCCAAAGGCGCATCCAGCAACAAGTCCGCAAAAATACCGGTCGCAAAAGCAAACCAGATCCCGCACCAGGTGGGCTGACACAATACCCAGAACAGCATCACCATCAGCATAAACAGCGGACGCCAGCCCGACAAGGTATAGGACAAGGGATAAACCATCAAGATCGAAGCGAGGATTACCGATATTACAATTGCCAGAAAAGGATCACGCTGTGTTCTTGATTTCATCTTAGCGATTGACATGCGGCTGCTCCATCGCCAGTGAGTCGGAGAATAGCACCACCACATGATGCCCGCCCGCAAGCTGCGCTGCCGGAATCATGTCAATCTGGGCAAACTCGCCTGAATTATGCCGTTGGACTTTAGCCACCGTCCCCACCAGATAACCGGCCGGAAAATGCTGGCCCAACCCGGAGCTATATACTTTTTCTCCAACCTTGATGTTGGCACTGGTCGGTACATATTCCATCTTTAAACGTCCCAGATCGCCCGTACCGGATACAATCGCACGCATGCCAGTACGTTCCAGACGTACGGACAGCGAATGCTCTTTATCAGACAGCAACATTACCCGGCTACTATGTGGATAGACACTGATAATCTGCCCCATGATGCCTTTATCATCCAATACGGTCTGCCCTACTTTCAGGTCATTTCTGGAACCACGGTTGATCACGATAATATGCCGCAGGGGGTCGGCATCTGTGCCAATCACCTCGGCAATTTCCATGCGTCCATCAATAATCAGCGGTGTATCCAGCAGACCACGTAAACGGGTATTTTCGGCAGAAAGCTCGGCAATTTTTTGCAGTCGGACTTGGGCCTGCAACAGCTCAGCCTGCATCGCGGTATTTTCACGACGCAGTTGTGCTTCAGATTTGGTTTGTTGATTCAGCCATTCTCGCGATAGTACCGGATAGCTGGCCACGGCATAAATCGGATTATAAGCCGCGTACAAGACATCCCGTGCAGGTTGGACCACATGTGGCATGCGCCAGTCAAAGAACAGCACTACCAGACAGGTGACCAATGCAATGATAAAAGAGCGAAAAGATGGCGGTTGTCGAGAAAACAGATGTGCTTGCACCCGCCGAATCCTTGTCTTAGCCTACAAATAACATGTCGTGATTTGGATTATCGAAGAACTCGAGTACCTTGCCACCACCACGGGTCACGCATGACAGTGGATCTTCAGCAACCACTACAGGCAGGCCGGTTTCTTTGGCTAACAACTTGTCAAGGTTACGGAGCAATGCGCCACCGCCTGTTAACACAATACCGCGTTCAGCAATGTCCGAAGACAGTTCTGGCGGAGTTTGTTCAAGCGCAGATTTGACTGCTGAGACAATATTTTGTAAGGGATCAGAAATGGCCTGAGTGACTTCATCCGAATTCACCACAATCGCACGTGGCACACCTTCTGCGAGGTTACGGCCGCGGACTTCAATTTCCAGTGGCTTTTCACCTTCATCTGGCAATGCCATACCCACTTCTTTCTTGATCACTTCAGCTGTGGTTTCACCAATCACGCAGCCATGTGCCTTACGCACATAGTTGATGATCTGCTCATCGAATACATCACCGCCGATACGCAGCGAATCTGCATAGACACAGCCTTGTAGCGAGATGATGGCGATTTCAGTCATGTACTTTGAGTTTGGCTTTGCACATAGAGCTGTTATATCAGTCTAGATTCATGCAAATTTGGGCTTAACCGGTTAAAAAAGCAGTGATAACAATCAGAATGGTATAGGGTTGTTGAAGCACTTAAG
>NZ_SMTB01000200.1:0-951 GCF_006864105.1 Acinetobacter sp. RF14B
TAGACTTCCGTCATAAATCAAAAAACGTACAATTTATTTGATCTTAAATTAATCAGCAAAATTATTTAATTCAAGGGATAATTCTTGGATGAAATTCAAAGATATTCAAAAATTATCAGACGTTAAATTTCGTAGGCTTACCGGTGTTAGTTGGGCTACATTTAACCTCATGTTGGCCGAGCTAAATAAGCATTTACCTTGTCATATTGGTAAAGGACGACCGCATAAATTACCGTTGGAAGATCGTTTGCTCTTATGTATAGAATATTGGAGAGAATATCGAACATTTTTTCATCTTGGTATGAGTTACGGTGTATCTGAAACGAGTGCAATTCGTATCACACGTGTTATTGAAGATACCTTAATCCGTTCTGGAAAATTTAACCTGCCAAAACAACTTCCTAATCGAGATGAAGTGGATTGGGAAGTTGTTGTGATTGATGCAACTGAAATATTAGTTCAACGTCCAAAAAAAACAGAAGAAATGGTATAGCGGTAAAAAAAAGCGACATACCTTTAAATTTCAGCTATCTATGCACTATACAACAGGTGAAATACTGAGTGTATGTGGAAGTCATGGAAGCATGCATGATTTTAAAATATTTAAAAAAAGCATGAGGAAATTAAAATTTAAGCCCTTTTTTATCGTTGATAAGGGGTATTTAGGGATAAAGAAATTGGGTTTTGGATGCCTCATGCCATCTAAAGCAAAGAAAACTGAACAACTAGATTCTGAATTAAAAAAGTTAAATAAAGAGATTGGTCGTAGACGAATTCAAGTAGAGCATGTATTTGGAAGGATGAAATGTTTTAAGATTTTATCTTGTGTATATAGAAATCGTCGTAAACGATTAAACCTGCGGTTTAATTTACTTGCTGGCATATACAATTTAGATTGGGTGAAAGATAAACAATTAAATTGGTTGAAAAATGATTTATGAAGGAAGTCTA
>NZ_SMTB01000201.1:0-935 GCF_006864105.1 Acinetobacter sp. RF14B
GTCTTGCCACAGCCCGCCCCGGCCAAAACCAAACTGTGCTTTGCTTCGGTGGTCGCAGCTTGCTTTTGTTGTGGATTTAATTCATCAATTAGGGCGGCTAAACTCATGGTCACTCATCATTCTGTGGATAAGGATAGTTTAACAGATCGCGTTCCCAATTATGGCTTTTGGATTGCAGTCTAAGGATCTACCCTCAATCCAGCACAAGACTTTTATTATTTTTCATCCTTAAACTTAACATCTACTCATACCTTCATATTTGCGATTGAATGAATCCGGCAACCGCCTTTTCCAGATTGAATTCGGCATTTTTTAATGCCTCTTCCAATGAACAGTCCGGCGGGTTAATCGCCACCATCTTCGTAAAATCCGCCTGATAAAGCGACTCAACCTCCTCACCAATTACACCTGCAAAAGCAACCACCGGTTTATTCAAACGTTTGGCTAGCTGAGCGACGCCAAACGGTGTTTTACCCAAAGCGGTTTGACTGTCGATTTTGCCTTCGCCCGTCAGCACCATATCCGCCTGGGCAATTTTTTCAGCCAAACCTGTCATCTGTATTACCAGCTCCACACCAGATTGAAGCTTTGCTCCAGTCAGCGCCATCAAACCAAAACCCAAACCACCAGCCGCACCTGCCCCGGGAATATTCTGAAATTGCTGTCCGAGCTGCTGTTCAATGCAGTCGGCAAAATAGTGTAAATTTTGATCCAGTTGCTGCACCATCTCAGGCGTCGCACCTTTTTGCGGAGCAAAAATTACAGAAGCTCCCTGGGTACCGCAGAGCGGATTATTGACATCAGAAGCAATCACCATCTCGGTGTGTTGCAGCCGCGCATCCAGTCCGGTCAAATCAATCTGGTGAATACCCTTTAGATTACCGCCACAGACCTGAATGGAGGCACCGGTGGCGTCCAGAAATTGCGCGCCAAGC
>NZ_SMTB01000202.1:0-919 GCF_006864105.1 Acinetobacter sp. RF14B
GTTTTCCGCCTGTTGCGCCATATAAGCAGGTATTGCCAATAATCGCGGTATTTTGTGTTTGAAAGGGTGAGCCTTTCGGTGGGAAGATGGCAATACGCCCCCCTGCCATGCCTTTGCCGACATAGTCGTTGGCATCCCCTTCCAGGCGAATATGCAAGCCCCCTGCATTCCACACTCCGAGCGATTGACCGGCGGTACCGGTTAAATTCACTTTAACCGGATGGGATTCCATATTTAAGTTGCCATAACGACGCGCAATTTCACCGGACACACGTGCACCAATCGAGCGGTCACAGTTCACCGCCCTAAAGTGATATTCACCGCCTGTGGCTGCCTCAATGGCTGGCAACATCTCGGCAATCATTTTCTCGGCCAAAACGCCTTTATCAAACGGCGCATTGCCCTGAACCTGACAATATTGTGCCTTACCTTCAGCCGCAGGATGCGACTCCAGTAATGCACTGAGGTCAAGGTGCGCATGTTTATCGGTTTCACCCGGCAACACTTCCAGCAGGTCTGTGCGGCCAATCAGGTCTTTTAAGCGGGCCACACCCAGTGCTGCCAACCACTCACGGGTTTCTTCTGCAATAAACCTGAAGAAGTTGATCAGCATTTCAGGTTCACCCATATAGTGTTGCTGACGCAAATGATCCTGCTGTGTCGCCACACCGGTTGCACAGTTATTCAGATGACAAATACGCAGGTACTTACACCCCAAGGCGATCATCGGGGTGGAACCAAAACCAAAGCTTTCTGCACCCAGAATCGCAGCTTTCACCACATCCAGACCGGTTTTTAAGCCGCCATCGGTTTGTACGCGCACTTTGCCACGCAAATCATTAACACGTAGCGCTTGATGCGCCTCCGCCAGACCCAATTCCCAGGGTGAACCGGCATGATGAATGGAAGATAATGGCGA
>NZ_SMTB01000203.1:0-903 GCF_006864105.1 Acinetobacter sp. RF14B
TCTATTGCTGCCCCTGAAATCGAGCTGTTCAGAAAATTGGCCAGGTCTGTACTGCTGACTCCGAGCTGACGGGCACGGTCCTGATCGATCTCCAGCTGAATCATTTTGCTCGGCTCACCCCAGTCCAGATGGACATTGGTACTGTTCGGGTTTTGGCTCACCGTTGTCGCCACTTTCTGTGCCCATTCACGAACCAGAACCAGATCTTCTCCCGAAATCCGGAATTGCAGCGGATAGCCAACAGGCGGGCCATTTTCCAGTAAAGACACACGTGTCCTGACCTCGGGCAATAGCACCCGAATCTGGTCACTTAAGGATTTTCGGATTTCATTCCGATCTTCCAGGGAAGAGGCCAATACTACAAACTGGGCAAAACTGGTCTGGGGCAACTGCTGGTCCAGCGGCAAATAGAAACGTGGCGAACCGATGCCCACATAGGCCACATAATTGTCGATGCCCTCCTGCTTGGACAGGAACTGCTCGACCTTCCTGACCGCTGCTTCGGTGGCTTTCAGTGAAGCCCCTTCTTCCAGTTTTAAATCCACCAGAATTTCAGCACGATTCGAGGGCGGGAAGAACTGCTGAGGAACCAGTTTAAACATCACAATCGATAAGATAAAAATACCCAGGGTCGCAGCAATCACGGTTTTGCGATAGGTCACACAGGTATTGACCCAGCGCCGAAAGCCCTGATAAAACCGGGTCTGATAAGGATCATGCGGTTCCCCGGCCTGATGCACGACCGGTGCAGGTTCAGGCTGTTTGCGCAGACGTGCCCATATACGCTGATACCAAGGCGCTTTTTGCACTAAATCCTGATTAAAGTCCGGCAGCAACTTGTCCCCCAGATAGGGCACAAACAGAACTGCAGCCACCCAGGACATCAATAAGGCAATGGTCACC
>NZ_SMTB01000204.1:0-781 GCF_006864105.1 Acinetobacter sp. RF14B
TCAATCCGGTGGTACCAACGCAATTGATCGTTGATCACTCTTTAGCGGTGGAATATGGCGGTTTTGACCCGGATGCTTTTGAAAAAAACCGGGCCATTGAAGACCGTCGTAATGAAGACCGTTTCCATTTTATTGAGTGGACCAAAACCGCGTTTGAAAATGTCGATGTGATTCCGGCCGGTAACGGCATCATGCACCAGATCAATCTGGAGAAAATGTCTCCAGTCATCCAAAACCGTGATGGTGTGGCATTCCCGGATACTTGTGTCGGTACGGATTCACATACACCGCATACCGATGCTCTGGGCGTGATTTCAATCGGGGTGGGCGGTTTAGAAGCTGAAAACGTAATGCTCGGCCGTGCTTCGTGGATGCGTTTGCCTGATATTATCGGGGTGGAGCTGGTCGGTCAGCGTCAGCCGGGCATTACCGCAACTGATATTGTACTGGCACTCACAGAATTCTTGCGTCAAGAGCGTGTAGTGGGCGCCTATCTGGAATTCTTTGGTGAAGGTGCAGACAGCATGTCGGTAGGGGATCGTGCGACGATTTCCAACATGACGCCTGAATATGGTGCAACTGCAGCAATGTTCTACATCGACCAGAACACCATTGATTATTTAACGCTGACGGGTCGTGAAGCCGAGCAGGTCAAGCTGGTTGAAACCTATGCCAAGGAAATTGGTCTTTGGGCCTCAGACATGACTCAGGCGGAATATCCGCGTGTGCTGCGTTTCGACCTTTCTACCGTCACACGTAACATTGCCGGACCTTCCAATCC
>NZ_SMTB01000205.1:0-780 GCF_006864105.1 Acinetobacter sp. RF14B
GCAATGGCAACGTCAAAGAAACGTTCCGGATAGTCTTTGGCAAACTGGACCATGCCTGAACCTTCGCACATGGCGGGAGTAATGGCCAGTAGGCGTTTATCCTGTGCGGCCTCATCACAGAGCCATTGCCCGAATACGTCTGAATATTTGGGCGCCATCTTGACTGCTGCGACCGCATTCAGTTTGCCAATGGCATGATATTTAATCTGATCCGATTCAGCAGGTGCAAAACCTTTACCTTTTTTGGTGTAGACATGAATCAGACGTGGTCCGGTCCGCTTTTTCAGGGCATTAAATACATGAACCAGTTGCTGGACATCATGACCATCATAAGGACCGAAGTAATCAAAACCAATGGCTTTAAACAGGTTATCAGCGGCATCAGTTGCCGCGCTGTGCAAGCGTGAGTTATACAGCCATTCTGGATGTGGCTGTACATAGGCCTCCCCCTCTTCGGTCACATTGACAAATTCACCACGCTCCCAGATTGCTGCAAGATGCTTGGCAAAACCGCCCGTACTGCATGAAATTGACATATCATTGTCATTTAATACAACCATCAGGTTGGCATGATGTGCCACCGCATCATTCATGGCTTCAAAGGCCATACCTGCGGTCATGGCACCATCGCCAATAATTGAAACCACTTCACAGGGGTCATTCTGATAACGACGTGCCAGTGCCATGCCCAAGCCGGCAGAAATTGCGGTGGAAGAGTGGCCTACCCCGAAGGTATCAAACTCGGATTCGTCACGGGCTGGAAACGCAGCCAGACCGTCC
>NZ_SMTB01000206.1:0-779 GCF_006864105.1 Acinetobacter sp. RF14B
ATGAGCTGCATGCCAAATACACCATCTTTGCTGAAGGCTGCCGTGGCCATTTAGGTAAACGCCTGATTCAAAAATTCAATCTGGATAAAGATGC
This sequence comes from Acinetobacter sp. RF14B, assembly GCF_006864105.1. Taxonomy (NCBI): domain Bacteria; kingdom Pseudomonadati; phylum Pseudomonadota; class Gammaproteobacteria; order Moraxellales; family Moraxellaceae; genus Acinetobacter; species Acinetobacter sp. RF14B. The sequence goes on from NZ_SMTB01000206.1 coordinate 95, forward strand.
TGATCCACAGCACTACGGGATCGGCATTAAAGAACTTTGGGAAATTGATCCGGCCAAACATAAGCCAGGTCTGGTGATGCACGGGGCCGGCTGGCCTTTAAATGAAACCGGTTCTTCAGGCGGCTGGTGGTTATACCATGCTGAAAACAATCAGGTGACTTTGGGCATGATCGTGGATCTGTCCTATACCAATCCGCATATGTATCCATTTATGGAAATGCAGCGCTGGAAAACCCATCCTTTAATCAAGCAGTATCTGGAAGGTGGCAAGCGGATTTCTTATGGTGCACGAGCTGTGACCAAAGGTGGCTTTAACTCGCTGCCTAAATTCACCTTCCCGGGTGGCTCTTTAATCGGTGATGATGCAGGCTTCCTGAACTTTGCCAAGATCAAAGGCTCACATACGGCAATGAAATCTGGCATGCTTTGCGGTGAAGCGGTATTTGAAGCAATCCAGGCCGGTGTAGAAAAAGGTGGTGATCTTGCAGTTGCCCGTGTGAGCGAAGGTGAAGATTTCTTCATCAAAGAGCTGACTGCCTATACCGAGAAGTTCAACAGCAGCTGGCTGAAAGAAGAACTCTACAATGCGCGTAACTTTGGCCCGGCAATGCACAAGTTCGGTCAATGGATGGGGGGCGCCTTTAACTTTATTGACCAGAACGTGTTTAAAGTACCCTTCACTTTA
>NZ_SMTB01000207.1:0-763 GCF_006864105.1 Acinetobacter sp. RF14B
GTATCTCTGAAATCATCTTTATCGCCATTTGGTATAAGTGTTCTCACTTCAATAATTTCAAAGCATTTTTTTCATGGCTGAAACAGGATAAAAGTCATTTATTTAAAAACTTACCTTGTTATCAACGTATGATTCACCTGATTAATATGCATCAATTAGCACTACATGCTTTACATGTAGCTGTAATGAAAGCTCAACATAGCCAATATTTATGGATTGATTCAACGACTCTACCTGTCTGTAAAAATCAGCGTATTCAGCGTCATAAATCATTAGCCAAAATCGCATCTCGAGGTAAAAGTTCAATGGGGTGGTTTTATGGCTGTAAATTACATATCGTGATGAATCAATTCGGTGAGATCGTTAGCTCAGGCTTATCCAATGGGCATGTTGCTGACATTAAAATGGTTGAACAATTAGCTGAAGGTTTACAGGCGCAACTCTATGCTGACCGTGGCTACATCAGTCAACAATTAAAAAGCAGATTAAAAGAACAAGGTATTGATTTAATTACCTATCACCGAAAGAACATGAAGTCTATTAAATTATCTGCATCAGATGAATATCACTTAAAGCAGCGCAATAAAATAGAAACGTTATTCAGCTTATTGAAAGGACAATACAATTTAGTGACGAGTAGAGCACGTAGTGTTTGTGGATTTCTAGGAGGGATTTATGCTTCATTGTGCGCATATCAATTGAGCCACCGAAATAAGCCAACCATTCGAGTAATCGAATGGTTGGCTTAAACAGGATTCGGGTT
>NZ_SMTB01000208.1:0-762 GCF_006864105.1 Acinetobacter sp. RF14B
GTATCTCTGAAATCATCTTTATCGCCATTTGGTATAAGTGTTCTCACTTCAATAATTTCAAAGCATTTTTTTCATGGCTGAAACAGGATAAAAGTCATTTATTTAAAAACTTACCTTGTTATCAACGCATGATTCACCTGATTAATATGCATCAATTAGCACTACATGCTTTACATGTAGCCTTAATGAAAGGTCAACGGAGCCAATATTTATGGGTTGACTCAACCACTTTACCTGTTTGTAAAAACCAACGGATTCAACGCCATAAATCATTATCTAAAATTGCTTCTCGCGGTAAAAGCTCAATGGGCTGGTTCTACGGCTGTAAATTACATGTTGTGATGAATCAACTTGGAGAAATAGTTTGTTCAGCATTATCCAATGGACATGTGGCTGACATAAAAATGGTTGAGCATTTGGTTGAAGGCTTAGAAGCAAAGCTTTACGCGGATCGTGGTTATATCAGCCAAGATTTAAAAAGTAGGTTGAAAGATCAAGGTATTGATTTAATTACTTATCATCGAAAGAATATGAAGTTTATTCAACTACAAGAATCTGATGAATATCACTTAAAACAGCGCAATAAAATAGAGACTTTATTCAGCCTATTGAAAGGACAGTACAATTTAGTGACGAGTAGAGTACGTAGTGTTTGTGGATTTCTAGGAGGGATTTATGCTTCATTGTGCGCATATCAATTGAGCCACAGAAATAAGCCAACCATTCGAGTAATCGAATAGTTGGCTTAAACAGGATTCAGGT